>CALEMG010000515.1 GCA_937910835.1 uncultured Alphaproteobacteria bacterium
CCTATGCGCGCGAAACACTTCTTGATCTGCATGGCCGGTACCGATTAGTGCTGATTACCATGGTCTATCTTTTCGATCAGGAACGTAAGCTCGCGCAATCTGGATTGGGCGAGTTATTTGACGACGTTCAGATTGTGAGTGAGAAAAATCGGGATACCTATCAACGGATTTTTAGTAGTGTTGGGCTAACGCCAGATGAAAGCATGATGATCGGTAATTCACTTAAAAGCGATATTATCCCGGCGATTGAAGCTGGGAGTATTGGGGTTCATATCCCTCATGATTTGACCTGGGTGCATGAACATGCGGAGCCGCCGATTGAGAGTTCCCGTTTCCACAGCATCAATCACCTTGGTGAGTTGTCGGAATTATTGGGAAAGCTGGCATAGAGATAGCCGGAATTATGGTGTGCATTCTCTGATCGTCAGGTTGCCGGGCAATTTTGTATTTTCGTCACCACAGGCATTTTCCAACTGTTCTTGCTCCAATCCACTCGTGTCTTCCAAATTAGCGCCGGAAAGATCCGCGCCCCAGAATGACACATTAGACAATCTCGCACCGGATAAAACAGTATTTACCAAATGTGCGCGATAAAAATTTGCGTGCCTTAGGTCCGCCTCCTCCAGATGCGCGTCGGTTAAATCAGCGCGGGTGAAGTTTGCGTCATTCAATTCCGCTTTGGTCATGATCGCGCCTGTCATATTTGCACGTTTGAAATTTACGTCGGTGACTTTGGCGTTGCTAAAATTCGCATTCGTTAGATTTGCTCGCTTGAAATAGGCTTTTCGAATGTCCGCTTCTTGAAACTTCCCGCTTTCAACATCAGCGCCGTCAAAGTCTGCACTGCGCAGGTCTGTTCGCCGGAGGTTTGCGTTGGTCATCACGGCTTTTTCCATGTCCGCATCCTGCAGGATCGCGTACTCAAGTTCAGCTGAGACAAGTATTGCCTTTTCAAGATCGGACCGGCGCATGTCTGTTTCCATCAGATTAGCCTGGCTGAGGTTGATCTGCTTCAATACGGAATCGCGTAAATTTGCGCCTTTAAGGTAGGATTCGCTAAAATCTTTATATTGCAGCTTTGCCCCCCGCAGGTCGCATCCACCGCAGCTCCCCGTTTCTGTCAGTTTTTTGATATCTTGACTTTCAAACGCACTTGCGCTGGCAATACCAGCGAAAAGAATGATGGCGCTTAACATTGACGCTCTCATAAAGGATGCTCCTGCAATAATTTAGTCTCGACTTCACTTACGTCATAAATTAATGGGTAATACGATGAATTCAATCTACCTTGATGTTTGACAGGATAAAATACGCCTGTCACTATTTAACAAAAGTAAGAATAAAATTCAGTGATTGAATTATCTGTAATCGTCTTGCCAATAGGGAAATTTTCTAATGATAAAAGCCATCCTCTGGGATTTCGGCGGTGTTTTGACGACGAGCCCGTTTGAGGCCTTCGCGCGATTTGAAAGGGAGCAGGGTCTGCCTGCGGATTTCATTCGGCGCGTAAATTCGACGAATCCCGATAGCAATGCCTGGGCAAAGTTTGAGCGCAGCGAAGTGACGATGGATGAATTTGATAAACTGTTTGAAACGGAAAGTGGCGCCTTGGGGCATGCTATTCCCGGTACGGAAATTATTAAACTGCTTGCCGGTGATGTGCGGCCTAATATGGTTAATGCGCTTAAATTATGCGGTGAGCAATATAATTGTACCTGCCTAACGAATAATGTTGCTGCGGGTAACGGTCCCGGAATGACCCGGGATGCGACAGCGCGGGCGGAGGTCGAAAAGGTAATGACATTGTTTCGGCAGGTTATAGCATCAAGCAAAATCGGTCTTCGCAGACCAGACCCGCGCATCTATGAATATGCCTGCGAGCAGATGGATGTGGCACCGGAGGAGGTTGTTTATCTTGATGATCTCGGCATTAATCTCAAGCCTGCGGCGGCGATGGGGATGAAGACAATAAAAGTAGTTGGCGAGGCTCAGGCACTAAAGGATCTTTCTGCGGCGGCGAACCTATCATTCGCTTGACGGAATATTTCCGAGGGCAACGCGCCGAAATAAAATGCGCATTTTAATATACGGACGTTCAAAGTCGGGAGCAGGGCGCTATTTTTTTGTGGCCCGATAGACGCCATCCCAATCCGCTGGTGGGGGCGTAGACCTGAAGTTGCGAATGCGATCCCGATAGAGCGTCACGAATTTTTTCATGCGGGGGTTTAAGCCTTCAATGAACGTCAGTTTATCAAGCGCCGCATCCCAGTCTTTTGAAAAATACAATTCCAGAAACATCTCTGTGGCCTTTTTCGCTTCCAAGAACTCAGGGCGTTTTGCATGTTCTTTATCGCCGAGAAGCCCGAATATTTTCACCGCCTCTTGTTTGCCTTTCACAGCAATATGGTCCAGCTCGATCATAGCATAATCTGGTATAGCGGAAGCGGTGCTCTCGCCGAGAATGACGCTGAAACCATACTCCTTTGTTTGCCCTTCCAGACGAGAGGCCAGGTTGACCGGATCACCGAGAACGGAATAATCGAACCGCTGCTCCGATCCCAGATTGCCGACGATACATACTCCCGTGTTCAGGCCTATTCCAACACGAAGCGCCTTGAACTCACGGTTTTCCATCTCGGCTTCTTCTTTTAGCTCTGCATTCAAGGCGGCGAGACGGACGATCATTTTCAACGCTGCGTCTGCGGAATCCTTTGGGTGGCGTGGATTTTCAAGCGGCGCATTCCAGAAGGCCATAATGGAGTCACCCATATATTTATCGATGGTGCCATTGTGGTCGAGAATTTCACCAGTCATCGGCGTTAGAAAGCGGTTGATCAGATGGGTCAGACCCTGCGGATCATGTTTATAACCTTCTGAAATGACTGTAAATTCACGAACGTCGCAGAACATGAATGTCATCTCCCGCTCCTCCCCACCGAGAACCAGACTATCGGGAGACGCAGATAGCCGCTTGACGAGTTCTGGTGAGAGATAATGGGCGAAGGCCGTTCGAATGCGGGTTCGTTCCTGTTCGGTGCCGCGATAATTCGAATATACCATCGTAATATAGACAAGGATGGATATAAACAAAGTATAGCTGACGTCGATCAAGACCGAGTTATAAACGAAGAAATAAATGGACGAGCCAATTGCGGTGACCGAAATAAATACCAGCAGCCCCAGAGTTGTACGAGCGCCGGCAAGCGGCACAAGAACTATCAGCGCAAGTCCGGTGAGCAGCGTGCCGGCCCATTCGAAGATGGCAATAAACTCCGGTCGGAAGAGGTAGGTCTGCGTCCATATATTTTCCAAAAGCTGAAGATGCATCTCTACGCCAGGCAGGTTCGAGGGTAGGGGCGATGCTCGTAAATCTTTTAGGCCGGTCGCCGAAGTGCCGATAAGAACTAACTTCCCGGCCAGCATACTTTCGTCGATTGTACCGTTGATGACGTCGAGTGCGGAGATATACAGTGACGGATCATACTCCGCGTATTTTATCCAGATGCGTCCGCGCGTATCTGTCGGTACGAGGGTTCCCGCAACTTTGAAACCGATCACCCCATTTTCGCTGGTTTGTATAATGACGTTTCTTCCGGTCGCGACCCTGAGCATGTCCAGTGCAAGGGAGGGGATAATTTGCTCGCCGATCTTGTTAGCAAGAGGGACGCGGCGGACGATGCCGTCGAAATCCTGATCAAGGCTGATCATACCGCGCCCTGCGGCAGCTTCATCTAGCTTATCGATGCTGCCGATCAAGGCAGGGTAGCTTTTTAGGAATGGTTTCGGGTCCTGGCCAAGAAGAGCAAAAGAGGGGATGCGGCCAAGACCCAAGTTATTTGCGCCGACACTTTCCGGGCTGACAGAAATGCCAAGGACAACGCGGCTATCTCCGATAGCGCGCGAAAATATATCATCGAAGGAAGGAAGGGTGCTGAGCTCGCGCTGTAAAACGGGGGACAAGTCAGGAACATTCTGCGACATTTCATTTGGTGACAGGCGATCCGATTCGGCAAACAACATATCGAAGCCGATGACGGCGGCCCCGCTCTTGGTGGCGTTTTCAACGAGTTTTGCAAGATACGAACGAGGCCAAGGCCATTGCCCGAGGTTCAGCAGGCTGTTCTCATCGATATCTATAACTACAACCGGACGTGGATATTGAGCCTCACGTGGGTGGGATTGTTGATAGAAATCGAACATGCGATCCCTAAAGCTGGAGAGAAACTGTGGATCGGAGATTTGTAGAAACAGGCCTGCCATAAGGAGGACAAAAGCGGGAACGCGCCCACCTCTTGCGAAAGCGAACCACCTAACGTTGTTTAATCTTTTTCCGGGTTTTCGCCCTTGCTTTTTATCCGCCATACGGGGTTTTACACTCTTTCGCGGGTTTTATTGTCAGAACTGTAGTTTATCGAAAATTCCATCATTAACTATAGTTACCAAAAAATTTATGAAATTTGTTCAAAATGTGGCATAGTGCTCTCATTCAAATTACATTAACTTTATTAATTGCCCCACAATAGATTTTTTATTTCGCGAAAGTTTGGACAATTATTTTTTGACAACTTGTTTTAACCGTCAACAGTCTGAATTAATTTTTATGGACCGACGGAGAACAGGTTGTGCCACCAAAGGGTATAAAGAATGAAGCAAACTAATTTATCGGACCACGGTGGCAACCCCCTTGCAACCTATGAAGTTTCAGATGACGCCCCAGTCCGTTTGGGCGAAGAAATAAAGCCACTTATCGCAGAATATTCCCGGGAAGGTGTTGACCTTACTTTGAGTTCCGATACCGGTGACTACATCATGGTGTATGATTATTTTGCTGCCGGGCACGGGGTCGGCCTTATAACCGCAGGTGGCGCACGTATTCCTGCTGATCTGGTTAGCAAGCTTGCCGGACCGGGGCCTTTGGCACAGTCTGCCAATACTCAATCTGACGCCGGCGGCCCAATAGGCGAAGTTTCTCAGTTGGCTGGCACCGTAACAGCGCGCCACGCGGATGGGACCAGCGAAGAGCTGGTTCCGGGCGCCGCGGTTTTTCAGGGCGACGTCATCGAGACAGCGGGCGGCTCCTCCTTTGCCATTGTGTTCGCCGATGATACGCAATTCTCCATGGGGGAGAACGGCCGGGCAGTTCTCGACGAAATGATCTATAATCCCTCATCTGGGGATGGAAAATTTGGTGTTTCCCTTTTGCAGGGCGCCTTCTCGCTGGTTAGCGGACAGATCGCCAAGGATGATCCGGAAAATGTCGATGTTCGCACGCCCGTTGGCACCATCGGTATCCGCGGCACGAGTTGGTCGGGGCATGTGAGGAATGTCGGCGAGGAAACGATCTTCACGCTTTTTACCGGGGCCATTGTGGTCACTAACGAAGCGGGATCTCAGGTTCTGAATGTTCCCAACCAAAGCGTTATTGTCACGAGCTTCTCCGCCTTGCCGAGTGTTCCCTTCATCCTGACAGGGGAGCAGCTTTTCGATATCTACGGAGAGGCATTGCGGTTGATTAATCCGGAATGGTTCGATGAAGAGGATAATTTTGATCCTGATGAGATTTCACCGGAAGCCGGTCGACGTGCGAGTACGGGCGGGGGGGCGAATTTTCAACCGTTCAGCGAAGGCGGTATTGATGGCGGCCAATCGATCGGTGATCTCCTGCGGGCGGCGGGATTGCTCACTGGAACGGATCTTGAGTTTCGCAATACACAGAATACTGAGGAGATTATTGGCCTCGGTCCGCAGACAGGCTTGAATGTTGTTTCGGTTGTAGATCAGGAATCCGGCGATCTGGAAAGTTTCCAGATATTTGTTACGCTGACCGAGCCGACCAATGTCCCGGTAATAGTTACCTATGAGATTCGGTCGGGCTCCGCGTCAGAAACAGGGGCAGGGCTTCCCGGAGACAATGATTTCGTTAGTAATGGTTTTGGGACAATTACTATTCCGCCCGTGGCGACCGATGCTTCTTTTACGGTTACAGTTGTTGACGATGACGTGATCGAGAATCTTGAATTCTTTATTGTCGCTATAACCGGCGCTGAAAATGCGGATATCGACATTACTTCCGGCCAAGCTTTGGTCGTTATCACCGATGATGACATTGGATTGGTGACGCTGTCAGATGTTACGGTTGACGGCGTCGAAGTCGGCGAAGGTGAAGTTTCAGTTGATGAGGGGGCTGGGGCATTGTCATTTGTCCTTACGTTGGACAAGGCTGTCGCGCCCGGTGTGACGGTAAGCGTAAATTACCAGATTACAGGAACTGCGTCTGCGGGAAGTGATTATACGACCGCTCCGGTTCAGACCGTTACGTTTGACGGCGGAGAGTTTGGGCTGGAGCCGGGGGCAACCACGACCATCACCATCCCGATCTTGGATGACAATCTTTTTGAAGGGCCGGAATCGCTGACGCTCACATTGGTCGGAGCATCGAGTAACGCAACGATCGAACCAGATTCTGCGTCCGTCACACTGACGATTGAAGATAATGACGATCCCGTCGTTGTGGAGGAAGGGACGCCTGCGGAGCTGGTGGAGACGGAAGAAGGGGACGTAATCGAAGGCGCCTCTCTTGGTATCGGTGGCGGTAGCGGTGAAATTTCCGCCGTGACTTTCGATATAAGCCAGGCAGATTTCGATGGGGCAGGACTTACGTCTAACGGGGCGCCGATTGTTCTTTCCGGGCTGGGGACGAGTGTCGTGACGGGGGCCGCCGGTGGCGTAACGATTTTTACGATCACACTGAATACCGACGGCACCTACGACATGTCGTTGGTTGGGCCGATTGATCATCTCGACGGTGCCGGAGAAAATGTCGCTGGCCTTTCTTTTGATCTCGCCATTTCTGTCACCGACGCAAACAATTCATCCGCGGCCGGCACATTGACCGTTGGGATTGAGGATAGCGGGCCTGTTCTAGGCGCGGCCACAGATATTTTTGTTGATGAGGATGACCTGCCAGCCGGGGGAGATACGGCGCCAGAGGCAACCTCTGCAAACGGGATTGCGGAAATCGATTTCGGTCTTGACGGTGCGGGAAGCGTGATACTTGATATCAGCGAATTACCGGTTATTACGTCTGGCGGGGATCCCGTTGTTTATGAACTTGTGACGCTCGCGGATGGCGTGACACAGCAGGTCATTGCAACAGCGGTGCCGGATGGCAGTGCGCCGCGCCCTGTATTCCTGTTGGAGTTTGGCCCGAATGGTGACGGCGACAATTATGGATATACGCTGACGCTTAACGATGTGGTCGATCATTCGAGTGCGGGCGAAGATGGGCTGAGCCTTCCCTTCAGCTATGATGTGGTTGATCAGGATGGGTCCTTGCTCAGCGGGTCCTTCACGGCAACTATCGTTGATGACGTCCCGATTGCAAGTCCGGATGCTGTTGATTTGCCGGCGCCGATGCTGCCGGCATATAATCTGGTTTTTGTCCTCGATATTTCGGGATCGATGACCGACTTTGTTCCAGGGGCGGGGCAAACCCGCATACAAATTCTAAGGGCGGCCGTGGACAACGTCCTGTCGGAATATGAGGCTGTTTCAAGTGAAGCCAAAATCACGATTATTGGCTTCGCTGCTGCCTCAGCTGTAGTTTTTGAGGGTACCTCCATTCAGGAAGCCCAGGACTTTGTTACAGATACCAGCAATCTGGTTCCGGGCGGTGCGACAAATTACGCCGCAGCAATTGCTAATAACGAAAACGGCGCGCAGGGAATTCTCGAATCTAACCTCGCCGATCCTACGCTGGACGGCTATAAGACGACTGTCTATTTCATCTCGGACGGAGAGCCAAGCAGCGGGCAAGAGGTGCCGACAGACAGTGGAAATGAGTGGCAGCAGTTTGTTGACAGCAATGATATAGAGGTCGTTGCCGTTGGGCTGGGATCCGGCATTAGCACAACGGAACTGGCGAAGGTTGAGAATGCCGCGGATGAACCGACAATAGTGATTGATCCGGGCGATCTTGAATCTGTTCTGGTTGAGACTATTCCTGTCGTTGAGACGGATAACGTGGTCAGCTCCGGGTCAATTGACCGACTGGGTGCAGATGATGGGACGCTGACGTTGCTTATTCACAATGGTACGGAATATGCCATCCCACAAAATGGGGACTCTCTTATTGTTGAGTCGGACCTGGGTGGTAGCCTCTCGATTAATGCAGCCGGGGACTATACTTATACCGCCCCGGACGAAGCCGATCCTGGTGAGATAGAGAGCTTTGAATACGTGCTGACCGATGGTGATGGTGATACCAGCAGCGCATTTTTGACCTTCACTTTCGTTGATGAAAGCGCAGGCGGGGTGGCTGTCCTGTCGGCATTCGCCTTGCCACCGACTATTATTGAGGAAAGCGATCAAGGTGAGCAGTTGTTTGGAACCCCGGAAGCGGATGTCTTTGCCTTTACAGGGGCTGACAATGGAGATGTGACGATCACCGATTTCGACGTCGCTGAAGACAGTGTGAACCTTGATCAGATATTTGATGATCTTGGTATTCTCGCGAGTGAACGCGGCAATGGAGAGGCTTGGGAACTCGAGGAAGTGGATGGCAAGGCCACGCTTTCCTTGCTTGTCGCCAATGGACCGACGATTATTTTCGATAATTATATTAATCCGGATGTGCAGGCCCTCGAAGATATCGCATCGAGGATTATTGTTGATGAGTCTTAACGTCCGCGCTTTCGATTTCGGGATTTGATTTCGGCTATTTTACGCTTTTCCCAATCTTCTGCTCTGTGTCCAACGCCAAATATTCGGACGGCATCCATTATCAAAATAAAGAGGAATGGACCAGCGGGCCATAGGAACCACCAATAATCGGGCGACGTGGTCATGTTAATAATGAAAAGAAAAAATATAATTGTCCCGAAAGTAAGCGCGCGGCGATAAAATCCCGCCTGCCTTTTTACATAGGCCCGAATTCGTTTGTCTTCTTCGGTATCTTCTTCCTCATCCTGTGTTTTTTCGTCGGACAGGGGAATATGATGTGGCGATGAGTGAGGCTGTTTACCGGGACTTTCACTCAAAGACAGAGAATACACCGCGACCGGTTCGGCAATGTTTTTGATACCCTTCTTTCCAAGGAACTTAAAATCTCTGGGGAGTTTGTTTTTGACTTGTTCAAAGACGGAGCCGGAAATACAAATGCCCCCCACAGGCGCCATTGCCTCCAACCTTGCGGCTACGTTGACGCCATCGCCGAAGATATCATCCCCTTCGATGATGACATCGCCAAGATTGATCCCGATGCGATAGAGCATTTGATTGTCCGCCGGGAGAGCCGCGTTATTCTTATTGATCTTGTTTTGCACTTCAACGGCGCATTGCACGGCTTTTACGACACTCGAAAATTCGCTGACGAGGCCATCGCCTGTCATGTTGACGATGCGGCCCCCATGGCGAGCAATAATTTCCCGGAAATTTTCCCGCGCTACTTTAAGTCGGTCGAGTGTTTTTCCCTCGTCATCATTCAATAGCCGACTATATCCGGCGACATCCGCGCAAAGGATTGTGGTCAGTTTTCTGTCCAACTCAACATTCATTGGCGGTACATTCTCCGGCTAAACGCTATTTATTCTGCCCTAGTGATCAGATGCCGTTAAAAATTTATCCTCAAGCCCGGTGGAGAAGGCAAGCCCTTCAGCCGTCAGTATAATTTCCTCTTGCCAGTTTTCCCGAACACGGCCCTTGCGGCTGCGCGCGGTCCAAACAGTCTTATTGTTCAGCCCACTTGCGTCCAGGCTCGACACCGTATAATCCACGGC
>CALEMG010000516.1 GCA_937910835.1 uncultured Alphaproteobacteria bacterium
AAAGGGTGCTCCGTTGTAGGCGTCTTTTGGGGGGATTTTGCCCGCCGGTATCCGGAACAGAATCGCGCGAATTTTCAAACGATGCTGGATATGGTCGAAGACGGAAAGATTAAGCCGCATGTCTCGATGCACTTCCCGTTGGAACAGGGCGCAGACGCCATGAAAGCGCTGCTCTCACGCAAAACTACCGGTAAGGTTATTATTACCGTCAAGGATTGATTCTTTATGGCGAAGGGGAAGGGCAGGCGCGATAAGGCGGTCAAACGTCAGTATGAAGCACTGCCTTATCCTCCTCGCGATCCCAAAGACGAGGCGACGCGCCTGATCGAGGGAAGCCCGAGCCATCTCGACGAACTCAATCACTACCTCTTTGCCGGGAAACGATACTTTTTGGAGCCTTTTCGCGCGCTTGTGGCGGGCGGGGGGACCGGCGACGCGGCCATTATGCTGGCGCAACATCTGGCTGATCGCGGGGAGGCCGGGCATGTCACCTATCTCGATCTATCTACGGCAAGCCGTAAAGTGGCCGAGGCAAGGGCGGAGGCACGCGACCTTAACAATATCGACTTTATAACGGGCTCTCTTCTCGACCTGCCAGCGATGAAACTCCCGCTATTTGATTATATCGATTGCTGTGGTGTACTCCATCATCTGGAAGACCCCGACGTTGGTCTCGCGGCGCTTGCGGCCTGTTTAGCCGACGGTGGCGGCATGGGTCTGATGGTATACGCAACGCTTGGCCGGACAGGGGTTTATCCGATCCAGAATGCCTTGCGAACCCTCACTAAGGGGGATAGTGTTGGCGGGCAGGTCAAGCTCGCGAAGAGTCTCCTTAAAGATCTTCCGCCTGGAAACTGGCTTAACAAGAACAAGGTTCTCGGTGACCATAAGCTGGGTGAGGATGCCGCGCTTTATGATTTGCTACTGCATCCACGCGACAGAAGCTATCTGGTGCCTGAACTTATTGAACTCGTGAACGGGGCCGGTATGGAACTGGTTAGTTTCATCGAGCCGGTACGTTATGAGCCGGAGATATATCTCAAGGATGTGGAGCTTCGCAAACGGGCTCGTAAACTTGATGAAGAAACCCGCGCTGCCCTTGCCGAGAATCTCTCCGGGACAATCAAGACGCATACATTTTATGTCAGGAAGCAGAACGGCGGTGCGGTGGGCGTCGCAAAGTTCGATCCCGAAATGATACCAATTCTAAAAGACAACAATGCGGAAGCCCTTTCCCGCACGCTTGCTGCGCGGTCAACCCTGACAGTGCATTTCGATACGGACCCGTTAACGTTCGATATCCCGGACGGGGCGGCGGAATTTGTCCGCACTATTGATTGCCGGAAAAGTCTTCGCGATATTCAGTCCGATATGTCTATGACCTGGCCAAATTTTCGGTAGCGCTATGCCCCCGTGTATAATATGCTGCAGGGTCTTAATCTTCTATGGCTCAAGTCGTGTTAGGACAGGAACGCGCTTAAAACGCACAGCAGTATTGCGTTATTAGTGCTTTGCCTTTTGAGGTCGCCGACATATTCTGGCGTGGATGGTCTTTTTACGTGTTCTGATTAAACCCTTTCTGAATTTCTCTCCGGTGTTGCAGGCAGCATGCCTGATGATTTTCGCTTGCCTTGTTTTTTCCTTGATGGGGGGGATTATCCGTTACGTCTCAGATAGCGGAATGCCGATTTTTCAAGTTGTTTTTTTGCGTAATGTAGCGGGTATTCTCTTTTTCCTACCTTGGTTTTTTCAGGCGGGATTGGGAGTTTTAAAGACCGCTCGTATCGGCGCTTTCGGGCTGCGGAGTTTATTTGGTTTTGCGTCAATGCTGAGTTGGTTCTACGCAGTGAGTGTCTTGCCGCTTGCTGATGCGGTCGCTCTGAACTTCACCGCACCTATTTTCGGCACAATATTGGCGATAGTCGTCTTGCGCGAAGTTGTCGGTATTCGTCGTGGCGCGGCCATGATCGTCGGCTTTATCGGCGCGATGATTTTTCTTCGTCCGGGTTTGACCGAATTAAGCATCGGGTCCTATTCAGCCATTTTCTCGGCGCTTACCATGGCGGGGTCGATGACGATGGTGAAGCTCTTGTCGCGGACGGAAAGTACAGCTGCAATGGTTGCCTTGAATCAGATACTTATTATCCCGATGTCCTTGATTCCCGCGATTTTTGTTTGGCAAACCCCGACAATGGAGCAGCTGGTATCCATATTGGTAATTGGACTGCTGGCGACAGTTGGCCATCTGTCCTTTACGAAGGCCTATACGCTTGCAGATGTTTCTATCGTCATGCCCTTCGATTTCTTCCGGCTCATATTCTCGGCGATGATTGGGTTTCTTTTCTTCATGCAGGAGCCGGACCTTTTCACCTATATCGGTGCGGCAATAATTTTTGCCTCCTCAATCTATATTGCTATTCGGGAAGCCCGGGTGAGCAGTGCAGAAAGAAAAGAAATACTGGCACAAACGAAGGCGGAAACCCGCTCCGGCCCTGCAAAATGAGATCTTCCGACCAAGGCTTCCAAGTGAGCCGCATCTTCTCCCGGATACCTCCTAACGGACAAGGCGCGCTCTGGATGTTGCTGGGCGGCTTTTTCTTTTCCTGTATGGGGGTAGGGATCAAGTTTCTTGGCGTGGGAATGGACAGCTTCCAGATTGCATTCCTACGCGCCCTGTTCGGCTTTATCGTTATCCTGCCGTTTGCGCTCCGCCGCGGTATTTCCGGTCTTAAAACACGGGTGCTTAGGTTGCATATCGCCCGGGCAGCTGTTGGCATTCTTGGAATGCTCTCCATTTTTTACGCGATTACCCATCTGCCGCTGGCGGACGCCGTGGCGTTGACCTTTACCCGCCCGCTTTTCCTGATTCTGCTGGCGGTGCTTTTCCTTGGGGAAATGATACGATGGCGGCGCTGGACGGCAACGGCAGTTGGTTTTATTGGTGTATTAGTTATGGCCCAGTCGCAGGGCGAGTTTGAATTTGCCTCCCTGGTCGCCCTTTTCGGGGCGCTGATGGTAGCGCTGGTCTCCGTTTTCCTGAAAAAGCTGAGCGTGACCGAAGCACCGACAACGATGATGTTCTATTTCGGCCTATTCGCCTCAATCATTTCTGCGTTTCCGGCAATGCTCGTCTGGGTGCCGCCGAGTTTTGAGGATCTTGCAATACTGGTCTTGCTGGCCTGTTTTGGCTCTGGCGCAAATTTCTGTGCTATTCGTGCCTTTTCGGTTGGGGAGGCGACCGCCGTCGCGCCGTTCGACTACACCCGGCTTATTTTCTCAGGCTTTTTGGGATTTTTTATATTTGCCGAAGTTCCGACGCTCGCCATGCTCGTTGGCGCGGGCATTATTGTCGCGTCCAGCCTATATATCGTTCGCCGCGAAGCGGGGCTCGGTAAGCGGAAACCCGCTGTTCCGGAAAGCTGACGTCGCCCTAGAGGGCGACGTCGAACTCGGCTTCGGTGGCCGCCTTTATTTCATCGAGTGTCACACCGTCGGCAAGTTGAACCAGCTTCATGCTGGTCTCGCCGTTTTTATCAAACTCGAAAACCGCCATATCCGTAATCACCATATCAACGACGTTTTTACCGGTTAATGGAAGATTACAGGATTTTAAGAGTTTCGGGTCACCCTTCGCCGTATGCTCCATCACGACGATCACTTTCTTCACGCCCGCAACCAGGTCCATCGCGCCACCCATACCCTTGACCATCTTGCCCGGGATCATCCAGTTGGCCAGATCGCCATTCTGGGCGACCTGCATCGCGCCAAGGATGGAGAGGTTGATATGTCCACCGCGGATCATCGCGAAGCTGTCTGCATTGGAAAAATAACTGGTGGTCGGAAGTTCCGTTACCGTTTGCTTGCCAGCATTGATCAGGTCCGCGTCTTCCTCGCCCTCATAGGGAAAAGGCCCCATGCCGAGCATGCCATTCTCGCTTTGGAGCTGGATTTCCATGCCCTCCGGGATGTAGTTGGATACCAGAGTCGGAATGCCGATGCCGAGATTGACATAGAAGCCGTCTTCAAGTTCCTGGGCGGCGCGCTGCGCCATTTGTTCTCTTGTCCAAGCCATGTGTAAGTCCTCTATCTCTGTCGGTCAGGCAGTCTGATTGCGGGGGCGGGTGGTCCGCTGTTCAATATGTTTTACGGGATTCGGTACATGGACAATCCGCTGCACATAAACACCCGGAACGACGATATGATCAGGATCGATCTCGCCAGGCTCCACCAGATGCTCGACCTCGGCGACGGTAACGCGTCCTGCGGTCGCCATCATTGGATTGAAGTTACGTGCCGTCTTGCGGAACACTAGATTGCCTTCCTTGTCCGCCATATAGGCATGGACCAGTGCAACATCGGCAGTGAGGCCGCGTTCCATAACGTAATCTTCGCCGTCAAAATTGCGGACTTCCTTGCCTTCCGCGACCAGCGTGCCAACGCCCGTCTTGGTGAAAAAGGCAGGAATACCGGCGCCGCCGGCCCGGATTTGTTCAGAGAGCGTTCCCTGGGGCGTGAAAACAACTTCCAGATCGCCGTTCAGATATTGTTCGGCAAACATCTTGTTTTCGCCGACATAGGAAGAAACCATCGTTGAAATCTGCTTGCTTTCCAAAAGGACGCCCAAGCCGATCCCATCAACACCCGCATTATTGGAAATGACAGTCAACCCCTTTACACCAGCCACTTTCACAGCCTCGAGCAGGGTTTCCGGGATTCCGCACAGACCAAATCCACCGGACATTATTGTCATGCCGTCCTTAAGTATGCCGTCCATGGCCGCCGCTGCATCGGCATAAATCTTCCTGTCACTCATTCCAAGTTCCTTATCAAACGGATGTCAGTTTCGTTGAATGAGAATGCTATATATCAAAAAAATTGCTGCTACGCACAATATTTTAAAAATGCGTCCATTTCTAATAAAGCTAGCAGTGAAGTGTCGAAATTACTCCGCGGAGGCCGGTTCCTTGTCCAGAAAAACACGGGCTTTTTCCCGATGTTCCTCATTGACATATTTCTTGACCGTTGCCATTGCTGCCATGAGAACGCTGGCGTCATCCGTGAAACCGACACCCGCGAGGAAATCAGGAATTACATCTGCAGGCATGACAAAATAGGCGAGGGCACCAAACAGAACGGCCTTTACAAATGCCGGGCTTTTGCCGTCAACGGCGCAATAAAAGCTCG
>CALEMG010000517.1 GCA_937910835.1 uncultured Alphaproteobacteria bacterium
GGCGGCGTTATTAATGATGACGTCCGGACCAAATTCCGACATGCGCAACTCCCTTGTTTTCGTTTATTTTCAGGGATATCTGCGGCGGCGTCAAACGGAGTTTGACCGGAACGGCTATTTCAGTTCTTCTTTCCAGGGCTGGGTCGTCAGCCAGTCGTTAAATGTGTCGAGATCGATCGGTCGGCTCATGAAGTAGCCTTGCGCGACATCGCAATCGAGAGCCTCCAGAATCTTCCAGATTTGGGCGTCTTCCACACCTTCGGCAACCACTGACAGGCCGCAAGGTCAAGCAATGTGCGGACAATCACCTCGTCATCGGCGACGTGTATCATGTTCAGAACGAAGCTTTTGTCGATCTTGATCTCGTCGACTGGCAGCCTCCGCAAGTAAGCGAGTGAGGTATAACCTGTTCCAAAATCGTCAATCGAAAGGCAAACGCCCATTTCATGAAGGCGGGTTACGATTTCCGTCGCCCGATTGACATCCGAGATAATAGCGCTTTCCGTAATTTCGAGTTTCAGGAGCTCTGCGGGGAAACCAGCCTTCTCCAACTGCTTAGCCACCATATCCGGAAAGGCAGGGTTATGAAGGATCAGGGCAGAAATATTGACCGAAACTGAAAGCCTTTTTCCGGCGGCGATCCAGCAGCTCCCTTGGCGGATACCTTCTTCCAAAACCCATTCTGTCAAAGCATCAATGGAACCAGAGCCTTCAGCCAAGGGAATGAAACTATCCGGGAAGAGAAGCCCTAGTTGCGGATGCATCCACCGGACCAACGCCTCAACGCCGATAACCTCTTTATCGCAGCTTCGGACAATCGGTTGGTAATTCAGTAAGAGCTGATTGTCGGTTACGGCATCCGGTAGGTCCTGCGCCAGCCGCAGCTGCTGACGACGCTCAAGATCGTCTTCATGCGTGTAGACAGTGTAAGGCGTCTTATCGCGTTTCGCCGCATAGAGCGCGGAAATGGATTTATGCAGCAACCCGTCTGCCGTATCATGGTCGTCAAGTTGGGCCATGCCGATGGTTGCGCTTACGTCCGTTTTCTGACCATCAATGACATAAGGCTTGCGGATTTCATTCATCAGTCGCGCGGCGATATTTTCGGTACCCGTACTGAAATCCTGATCAACGGCGAGAAGGGCAAACTCATCATCGCCAAGTCGTCCAACGATTGAATTATAGGGGGCAAATTTAAAAAGCCGCTTGGCAACTGTTTTCAGGACTTCGTCGCCGAAATCATGGCCGCGGCTTTCGTTCAATTCCTTGAAGCTGTTTAAATCGAGAATGATCAGGGAGACTGACTTTTTTGCGTTGTGCGCTTTCTCTATTGCCTTGGCCATGCGCACACGGAACTTGCTGCGTCCGGGCAGGGCAGTCAGTGGATCCTCCTCGATAAAGGCGGAGAGTTCCATTTCGAGTATTGCCGTTCGATTGTTCAGCTTGCAAAGACGATCGGAATTAAAAAGGGCTGTTTCCAGCCTCTCCGCGGAAAGGTCTTTACTTGCGATATTCTCTGAGGCGCCCGCGCGCAGAAAGCTGAGGGATCCATCAATAACGATCACCGGCAGGAATGGGGGCTTGTTGGATACTTCGGCCAGAATTTCCGTGTATTCACAATCGCCCTTGGCACCGTCAATGATGATGCAGTTGTAGACTCCAGCGGCAATGTCTTTTGCAATGGCCTTGCTATAATTGCTTTCATGGGTTGCGACAGGGATATTGACGTCGTGGCAGAAGTTGAGGATATGGTCACTCGGCTCCAGGACTAGCAGCCGCAATTTACTGTAATTCAGTTTGAGGGCAGGTCCGTATGCCTCCGCGGACCGATTGATCCCAGCGGGATCATGGCCCGAAGGTTGTTGAGATGCCAAACCTCTTGTATTCAATGGACTAATTCTCTATCGAAATAATTATTCACAGATCTTTACGCCGCAATACCTGTTGCTTCGTAGATAACGTATAAACTTACTATGTAAAGAAGGTCTTAATTTTTTAAATGTTCGAGGCCAACGCATAATCAACTCAATCCCTTAACAGCAAGGTACCAGTCACAGAATATTATGTTCTGCATTATTGCCACAAATAAGGGTGATATTATGTCAATGCTAAAGGAGCTTATTGCTGAAAGGTGTGAATATTCCGGATCAATGATTGATGCAGTAGTTAAACTCGCTGTGGTTTCGTCAGGCGATGTTTGCAGAATGGCGGTAATGCGAATTACCTTGCTCATCAATTTTTCTTGCATTCCTTGAATGGAAAATTGATGAAGGTAAAGTGTACTAGTACCAAAATGGCGTGACATATCCCTTGCTCGATGCTCATCGTTTGCGACCAGAGGACTGAGAAAATGACTGACAAAGAATCTGATGATCGCATAAACATTCTATGCTATGGCGATTCCAATACTTGGGGATGTAAACCTATTGCAACTTTGGATCAAATGTTCCGGTATAACTATGATCAACGATGGACCGGAGTATTGAGGCAGGAACTCGGCGCCGGATATACAATCATTGAAGAGGGATTGAATGGCCGGACCACGGTCTTTGATGACCCCGTCATTGGTGCTGATCGGAATGGGAAAACCTATCTTGAGCCCTGCCTTCAAAGCCATATGCCACTTGATCTCGTTATCATTATGTTGGGGACGAATGATCTAAAGCCGAGGTTTTCTTCAACTGTTTTTGATATTGCGGGCGGGACCAGTGCGCTTCTATCAGTGATTGCGCGGCGACCAACCGAATGGATTGGAAAAATACCTGAGACTCTTTTGATTGCGCCGCCGCCTCTTGGAAAACTAAGCGCCCTTGCCGACATGTTTGAAGGAAGCGCGGCGCTATCGGAAAAGCTAGGCGCGGCTTTGCGAACTGTTGCGCTCAGGTGCGGATCCCATTTTCTGAATGCTGGCGATCATATCAAATCGAGTCCGGTTGATGGGGTTCATCTCGAACTGGAAGATCACAGACTGCTAGGCCACGCGGTGGCCCAGCAAGTGCGAAAAATTTGTCCCTAGTACGAAAAGTGCCGGAAATTAGACCGGTTCTCTGAACACAGTGACCAGTTTTACTCGAAAGTTTATAAGTATGCGATA
>CALEMG010000518.1 GCA_937910835.1 uncultured Alphaproteobacteria bacterium
TTATCCTGAAAGATCGGCTTTTCGCCTTCCATGAAAACACTTTCACCAACCAGTTCGGCGAAGTCGTCTGCACCGGCCGCGGCCAGACCATCCGTCCCGCCTGATCACATAAGGAATAAAAAAATGACTGCAGAAGAACAGTTTAACAACGTCGATGAGGGCGAAGTGATTACCGGTCGACCCTTTACGGTCACGCGTGACACAATCCAAGCCTTCGCCGATGCCTCGCTTGATTACAACCCGCTGCATTTTGATGATAACTATATGAAGAACAAGTTCGGCAAGACGAGTTTCGAGGGAGTCATCATGCATGGGATGCAGAATTTCGCGCTGATTACCCGCACGCTCACCGACTGGCTATTCCCTCGCGGCGTATTTCATCGGCGGCTGTAGACGCGCTGGCTGAAGCCGGTACAGCTCGGGCATACCATCACGCCGGTTGTCACCCTGCAGAGCAAAAAGAAGACCGAGAAAGGCTACTGGCTTCTCTTTGATGTGGAGGTGAATAACCAGGACGGCATGCTCGTCGCCGCGGGCAATGCGATGGCCGAATTCATCGATGTTATCCCGGGGCAGCGATAATGCAGCCTTAAGCCTGTGTTAAATTCGTCAGGGCGGCCACAATCTTGTCGAGCCCGCTCTGCTCCGCTTCCTCAAGCGCAGAGGTTCCCTCGTCAATCTGTGTCTTGAGATGCGGATCGGCACCGCCCGCGAGCAGGACTTCAACCGCCGTTAAATCCCGCTGCGTCACCGCATAATGCAGCGGCGTCCAGTCATTGATGCCGCGCTGGTGAATATCGGCCCCGTGATCAAGCAGGAGCGCGAGCAGTTCATATTTATCCTCCCGATCCGTTTCAAGAAGCGTGAACAGCACCGGAAAGCCATCCTCCACGCAATAATTAACGTCCGCCCCAATGTCGAGAAGCTCATGGATCAGGATAGCGGGTGACCAGCAGAAGGCATACTCAAGCGGCGTCCCGGCACAGCCCAGCTCATATGGCTGCTGGCTGTTGGGAAATCCCGGCGGATCATCAAGAAGGCGGCGGATCGCCGCCAGATCGCCGGTGTGATAGGCGGCATGCAGCGCTACGGCCCGCCGCTGTAATTCGGATGGGTCCTCTGCCATGCGCCTATGATATCAGGAAAAGGCGAATATAGCAGCGCAAAATTCGCCCATAGCTCATTCGGCGGTCGGGGCCGGATAGGCGCGGGTTATCACCTCTTTCCAGGCCGCGTCGGTCCAGAAATCTTTAGGTTTTGAGACAGCAATGCCCCGCGCGGCCAAGTCTTCGCAGAATATCTCGATGATCAGGTCCGAATTCAGGTCATGGCTGTGATCGTCATAGGCTTCCGCCTCCGCCTCGTCCTTGAAGCAATAGCCCTTCCAAAGCACGGAAAGACGCACTTTTTCAAAGGCAAGCACGGCGAAGGGCTTGCCCTCATCCTCCACCCGCCAACGGTTATCCTCTGTCAGGGTGAGCGTTGCGTCATAGCCAAGGTTATCATAGCGATGATACTCCGCCGCCGGGCCGACGCTGCCGACACGGTGGAACATATACTCGTTATCCGCCAGCACGGAGCAATTGCTATAAGGTGGCCGCTCCGTCTTTGAGGGGGCGCTGAGACCATCGGGCCAGTATTCAAATTCCCCGCCCTCACCATCGTAAAACCAGGTAATTGCCGAGGCAACCGGGACGGCCCAGTCGTGGAACAGGCCGGAATAACCCATCGGCGCAAGCATCCAGCTTGGAACCTCACGATTTTGCGCACCCCGGAAAAAAGGCAAATCCTGATGGGCGGGTAGTCCTTCCGCCGACAGGTTGAGATTGGTCATCATGGCGACCGGGCGGATCACCTCGGCCTTGAAGGACTTCTTCGCCGCATCAATAAAGCGCTGATTGTAAAAATAGGGCTCGGCCCCCTCAAAAACGACCTTGCCGCCAAGCGCCCAGAAATTGCGAAACCAGCCGCCCGAGGTCTCACCAACATCCTTATGAACGGCGGAAAGGGTCTTGTACGGGCTGCCTTTCTTGATCAGGTCAATCACCCCTTGCGGATCGTCAAATGCCGGATCAAGTCGGATCGGCGGTGCCAGAAGATGTTTCGGCCGAACAGTGATTTCAATACCCATGATAGCTCCCCTTGTTTTTATTATTTCGTATAGTTTGCCACAATATTCAATGCCCGGCAAATAACAACGCCTGCGACTATTCAGCCGGGCTAACACTCGGCTGGATGGATCGACGGACACGCCCCGGTAAAAGCAGTGCCGCAAGGGAAATCAGGATGGCGACAATGGAAACCACGGTAATGACACCGGAGAAACCGGCGCCGGCCTCCAGGATATAGCGGGCGGCCAACAGTGATAGCGCGCCAATCACCAAATTAAGCAGTAGCTTGACCGACATGACTTTCGTTCGCCAGGCATCGGGCACATAGCGCGCAATAACCGTATCGGTAATCGGGATCTGTCCGAAGACAAACGCCATGGCGAGCAAGGTCGCAAAGAAGAGCATATAGTTCACTTGCGTCGCCATAATCCCGATCAGGACAGGCTGCGCGAGCGCAATAATAAACAACACCGGCTTGATCCGATATTTATCAATCAAACGACCGACCACGAGCTGCGCAAAGGCCGCAATCGCATAAACCAGCGCCGCGAGCAGGCCCGTTGTCGCCACATTCTCAGTCACATCGGGCAAGCTAACCTCAAACATTCGTGGAATGACGAATGTCATGGTGCCAAAGACAAAGCCGCCAGCGGAGGTGACTAACGCAATGGCAATAAGGGCCCGCTTCCACCCCGGTGCGAAGCCGATAATTTCCTTCTCTCCGGCGGGAAAGGCGGGGGGGCGCGCACCGCCACGCCGGGCGAAGATATAGAAACCGATGCCGGTAAGGATCGCGGCAATTCCGGGAATGATAAAGGCCAATTGCCAGTTATAATCAGCAAGGATAAAGCCGGTAATCAGCGGCGCGGCGGCAACACCCATATTACCCCAGACGCCATTTATCCCAACGCGCCAACCAACCCGGCCGCCACCCTGAACCACCATGGCAATGCCGACCGGATGATAGATTGAGGCAAATAGCCCGATCGCAGCGAGGCCAATGGCGATTTGAAGCGGGGACTGGGCAAAACTGGTGGCAATGGCAGCAAGGCCGATCCCGATAAAGAAGACCGTGATCATGCCGACGCGGTTCCATTTATCGGCCAGATGAGCGGCAAAAGGCGCACCGGCGCCAAAGAGGATAAGCGAGGGGATGCCATAGGGCAGCATCTCCGCATAGGCGCCATCCTCGGCGAGGCCAAAAAACAGCCCCGCACTGAAAGCCGCCTTGGCGAAGATCAGCATGAACAGATGATCAACAAAATGACCGAAATTGAGAAAGGTAAATCGTATCTGCTGCTGGGTCACGGAACTTATCCTGTTCTAGGTGTCACCGCTGAGCGGTATCCACATTTTTTATTGTAGCAATTTATCATAAAGGCCGATGGCCTGTCACAACAGTTTTTCTACCTTATCGGGTTAGAAAAATTGATCTCATTTTCGCATTGCAAAGCGATTGAAAAGCCCTAAGATAACAGCTGCTCATCGGGGTGCCTTAGACGGCTGAGAAGCATTCGCTAACCCGCAGAACCTGATCCGGTTAGAACCGGCGGAGGGAATTGAGGCCGGTTCATCGTCACACATGTAAGTCGCGCCCTTCCCTTCAACGAACGAATGGAAGGAAAAGCATGCGCGAGGACCTTACCAAACAGCTATTGCAGGCGATGAACATGCGCCGTCCGGCTGTTCATTGCCTCACCAATACGGTAGTGCAGGCGCTCACCGCTAATATGCTGCTTGCCGTCGGGGCCATTCCCTCCATGTCGACCGATATCGCCGAAGTGGCGGATTTCACTGCCGGAGCGAATGCCCTGATCGTCAATCTCGGCACCCTCGACCGGGACAGGAAAGCAGCAATACAGGCAGCATTGACCGTCGCGCGGGAGAATGACATTCCCTGGATACTTGACCCCGTGCTGATAGACCGGGCGCCAAAGCGCCTCGCCTATGCCAAGGAGCTGATCAATAACAATCCAGCGCTGATCCGGGGAAACAAGGCGGAAATCGCCGCACTTTCCCACGACACCAGAGATCTGGCGGCGAAAACCGGCGCAATTGTCGCCGTCACCGGGGTGACGGATCTGATCACCGACGGAGGTCAGGAAATCACCCTTTCCGGCGGCCATGAAATGATGAGCCGGGTCACCGGGGTCGGCTGCGCCGGAACCGCGCTTCTGGGCGCGTGCCTTGCGGTTGCCCCGGCGGAATCGCGCCTGCAGGCGGTGGCGAGCGGCCTTGCCCTCCTTGGGAAGGCCGGTGAAAAGGCTGCAGAGTTCGCGACGGGCCCCGGCACTTTCGCCGCCCTGATCCTCGACCAGATATACCAGATTAGCCAATCCAGCCTTCAGGAAAGGAAGGAAACATGACGAAACAACCTCTCTCCCGCCGGAAATTTCTTGTCGCTTCCAGCCTTGGGGTGGCGCGCGCGGGCCTTTTCCCCACGCCCGCCCTTGCCAGCGGTGCAAAGCAGTGGAAGATGGTTACCTCCTGGCCAAAGGGTGCGCCGGGCGTCGGCGTGACAGCCCAGCGACTCGCTGATCGCATCACCGCCATGAGCGACGGGAAACTCACCGTAAAACTCTATGCGGCGGGCAAGCTGGTGCCTGCGCTTGAAGTTTTCGGCGCTGTTGGCGGCGGTACGGCGGAGCTTGGGCATACTGCTTCCTTCTTCTGGCAGGGTAAGGCAAAGGCAAGCGGCTTCTTCACCACCGTTCCCTTTGGCCTGACAGCGCTTGAGCATATGGCCTGGATCAATCAGGGCGGCGGGCAGGCGCTCTGGGACAATCTCTACCAACCTTTTGATATCAAACCCTTTATGGCCGGCAACACGGGCATACAGATGGGCGGCTGGTTCAAGAAGGAGATTAAATCGCTCGATGATTTGCGAGGCGTCAAGATCCGGAGCGCAGGCCTCGGCGGCGACCTGTTTGAGGAAATGGGCGCAACCGCCGTGCTGCTGGCGCCGGGTGATATTTTCCCCGGATTGCAAAACGGCCTGATCGATGCTGCTGAATTTCTCGGCCCCTGGAGCGACCGGGCCTTCGGCGTTTACAAGGCCGCGCCCTATTATTACTGGCCCTCCTTTAACAAGCCGAACGGCACCGCCGAATGCCTCGTCAACCGTACGGCCTTTGAGGGTCTGAGCAATGATCTGAAAGCCGTTGTCGCCAATGCCTGCCAATCTGAGAATGCCATCGGGCTTTCTGAATCCGACTGGGAAAATGCCCGCGCTCTCGAAGATCTGGTGCAGAATAAGAAGGTGAAGCTGCGCCAGTTTCCAAAAGACGTGCTGGCGCGCGCGCGGGAGCTGACACCGGGGTTGCTGGATAATTTCGTCGCCGGTGATCCGATGGCGGAAGAAATTCTTACCTCCTATCGCACGGCGCTCTCCCTCTCGGAAAGCTGGTCACGCGTAAGCCGACAGGCCCTTTTTGCCACCCGCGATACTTGAACGACACACCACCACTATGGTTTAGCGGGCAATCAATTTCGGCTATTTTGGTACCATTATGGTATCATTTACGGCAAAATCATAGGATTTCAGCACCATAATGGAGAAATCGAAGTCGCCGACCGGGTCAGGAAATCCGCCTTGACACCCACCCGCTCTCCCTCCCTAATGTAAGTGCGCACGAATTATGAAAGAGGTGGATCGTCATGGGGTTGGAAAGTCTTCTCATCTTCCTGCTGATCGGTGCTATCGCGGGCTGGCTGGCCGGACTGATCATTAAAGGCTTCGGGTTCGGCCTGATTGGCAATATGGTCGTCGGCATTATTGGTGCCTTCATTGCCGGTTTCGTCCTGCCGAAAGTCGGCATTGACATCGGCAGCGGCATTCTGGCTGCGATCATCCATGCAACGATTGGCGCAGTAGTGTTCCTGTTCATCATCAAACTCATCAAATCACGAGGCTGACGCAACCGGAAACCGCGTCGGAATAATCCATGTCCCTGCAGAACGGCCTCATACTCCTTGGCGTGCTGGTTGCGCTGGTCGTAGTCGCCGGTTTTGTCGGAATGCGCCTCTTTTACGGATCGATCTACAAATTCGATCAGGCGACCGACGGGCCGGAAAGCTATGGCCTTGAAGGCGTTCGCGACGTGACCTTCTCTTCCGAGGATGGAACGGAGATCACTGCCTGGATCAAGCCACCAGAGGGAGAGGCGCCAGTCATTCTCTATTTCATGGGAAATTTCACCTCTATCGGGCCGTCCGTCGGCCGGTTAAGGCCCTTTCTTGATAAAGGGTTTGGCATCGCTGCACTCGTCTATCGCGGATCAAGCGGTAAAAGCGGCACCCCGTCGGAAGAGGCTTTCACCGCCGATGCCCTTGCGCTTTATGATCAGCTGGACCAAGTGATGGAAGTCGAAACCCCGAAATCCCGTCGCAGTGTCCATGGTTTTAGCCTCGGTACGGGGGTCG
>CALEMG010000519.1 GCA_937910835.1 uncultured Alphaproteobacteria bacterium
ACCATCGCATCCAGCGGATTGGTAATGCAGATAACAAAAGCATTCGGTGCATGTTTCTTGATGCCTTCACCAACTGACTGCATGACCTTAATATTGGTACTAAGCAGATCATCGCGGCTCATGCCGGGCTTACGGGCGATACCGGCGGTAACGATGCAGACATCCGCACCTTCAATTGCACTGTAATCATTGGCACCGGAGATATTGGCATTAAACCGGTCAACGGGAGAGGAAGAAGCGATATCCAGCGCTTTGCCTTGCGGCAAACCTTCTGCGATATCAAAAAGAACGATGTCGCCAAGTTCTTTCAGGCCGGAAAGATGAGCAAGGGTGCCGCCGATATTTCCACTGCCGATCAGGGCAATTTTTTTACGAGCCATTATATTCTCCGAAGTGATAAAGATGGGAGGGCTCTCTGAGAAGACAGAAAGTCCTCTTATAGTTATTATTGTGGGTACTAGCGCGTTTCTCGATTAAGAGCAAGATCGCCGGGGTAAATTATCGCCGATTTTTTACAGTGGGCGAAAATACCCTTTCCCGAGGCGCAAAAAAACTTTCTGTCCGGTACATTTGAGATGATTAACAGTTGATGCAAAACGCCTTATCTGAGAAAAGTCTGCGTAAAATGAATCAAATTACTGTCTGGCCGTTGCCAGAAACGGTTCATGTCTGTACAGATCGAGATCAGACGTCAATCCCGTCACCTTTAAATAGCAATATGTTTCCCTTTTCATGACTGATGTAACCGGCCCTCTCGACGCTTACCGCAAGCTGATTGCAAGTAACCAACTACAGCATGACCCGATACAGCTGCTGGCGGTTGAGAAGCTGCAAACCCTGCATCGACGCCTTGTGAACTACGATCCTGGCACCAGCACAAAATGGACTCATATATTTCGCCTAGGGTCACGCAAGCCACGCGTGGAGCCTCCTCAGGGGCTCTATATCTACGTGGACGTCGGACGAGGGAAATCCATGCTAATGGATCTCTTTTTTGAAACGGCGCCTGTCGCTCACAAAAGGCGGGTCCATTTTCACGCCTTTATGCTGGAAGTTCACGCCTTCATGCATGAGGAACGACAGAAAAAAAACCGGGGCGACGATGATCCAGTGATCGCGCTCGCCAATTCAATCACTGAGCATGCCTGGCTTCTTTGTTTCGATGAATTTCAGGTGACGGACGTGGCGGATGCAATGATTCTCGGTCGCCTGTTCGAACTGCTGTTCGATCGAGGCGTAGTTGTCGTGGCAACGTCCAACCGGGTGCCAGACGATCTTTATAAAGACGGATTGAACCGGCAACTATTTCTCCCCTTCATTGAGCTACTAAAGGAACAGCTCGATATTCTCCATCTGGCTGGCGGACGTGACTATCGGCTGGAAAGGCTGGCGGAACATCCTGTTTATTTCACTCCCCTCGATGATATCGCCTCAACTGAGATGGATCGAATATTTGCCGAGATGACGGAGGGATATGAACTCGCCCCGCAGACCCTGACGACACAAGGCCGGGAGCTGGAGGTGAAGAGAACGGCCCATGGTGTTGCACGATTTACTTTCGAAGAGCTTTGTGCGCGGCCGCTGGGGGCGTCCGACTATTTAATCCTGACCGAACATTTCCACACATTGCTCCTTGAGGGCGTCCCTCAGCTAAGTGCCGCCCGGCGCAATGAATCCAAGCGCTTCGTTACGTTGGTCGACATCCTCTATGAGGCGAGAGCCAATCTGGTTATTTCCGCCGAAGTGAAAGCCGAGGATCTGTATCCGGAAGGTGATGGAAAGTTCGAATTCGCCCGGACAGTATCACGCTTGATGGAAATGCGATCGGAAGAATATCTGAAAGGTAAAACCGGAAAATAGTAAATCCCCCCGTATCCTTTTCAGACGTATCTGCCTATAGTTTCTTAGGGAGCTAATAAACATAACGATAAGGGCAGGAAAAATGACTGAACCCACTTTTCCCAATATGGCAGACATAAGGGAACGTCTGTCGATCAATCGGGATATCTCAAGCGCCATATCGGATATTATCGCAAGGGGGAAAAACCCTCGCGTCCTGATTTCAATTTCGCGATCCCTTGCCGCGAATTCTTCTGTCATCAATGACCTCAAGAAAAGCCTCGGCGAGAAAATTGTGGACGTGGTTAGCGTTCTGACCGAGCACACGCCTTACGACAGCGTTTTTAAACTGGCGAGCGCAGTTGCCAACAGTCAGGCTACCCACCTTCTCTCAATCGGTGGCGGCAGCGTGATCGATGGCGGTAAAATTGCCCTACTTGTTGCAAATCTGAATATTAAAGACGCAGCCGAGCTTGAAGAATTGACATCTGCGGGTGGAAATGACCTTGAGGTCAAATCTTGGCCGATACAACACATTGCCGTTCCAACAACCTTGTCCGGTGCGGAATTCACTCCGATTGCTGGCGCGACTAGCAGCATTACCGGCCTAAAGACCGGCTTCGCACATGCCTACCTTGTTCCAAACCATATCGTCCTAAGCTCGGCGCTCAGCAAATATACGCCCGAGCGGCTTTGGCTCTCAACCGGCATTCGCGCAGTCGATCATGCAGTTGAAACCATTTGCGCTCCCGGTGTCGATCCGGAAATTGCCGAATTTTGCGCAAAAGGCCTGAACCTGCTCTATACGGGCATGCAGGGAACAAAGAATGACCTTGAAAGCCTGACCTATCGGGAAAACAGCCAACTCGGTGTATATTATGCAACCGCAGGCATTTCCCTATATCGCATGGGCGCCAGCCATGGGCTCGGGTACCTGCTCGGTGTGATCGGCCATGTACCACACGGAGTCACATCTTGTGTCTTCTTGCCGGCTGTTCTCGCCTATAACCTGTCAGAGACCGAAGGCCCTCAGACGGATATCGCAAAGGTTCTTGGGAAGTCTTCCGCGGCCGAAGTATCTCCTGCGCTAAAAGAGTTTATCGGCAAGCTTGGCCTCCCAAATCAACTCAGCACGCTGGATATCTCTGATGACGCGATTGCCCAAATCAAATCAGCCGCTCTTATCCACCCAGTCGTACAGGCAAATCCGAAGGCGATTTCGAGCGTAGAAGATGTCTCCGAGATTATGAAATTCTCAGGCTGAAACGATAAACAGTTACCATAACGTGCCGATAGCCGCCGAGACGGCATCCTGATCTTCAGCGGACTTGTTCTGTCCTAGCTTGGCTTTCCCCTCAATCCGGTCGATCGGAATTTCGAAAGCGATAAAGCCCCGCATCAATCCTTCGAGCCGTTTCTGGTCCAGCATCTCGGTGCGCCAAGGCTCCATGCTGTCATTCTCGTTGTCCTCGGTCAGCCGGTCGAGAATCTCCCGAGCCTTCTATTTCTCCTCTATTATTTCTATATCTTTCTCGCTACCGTCTACCATCTACTGTCTTCCATCCACCGTCTACCATCCACAGTCTACCATCCACAGTCTACCATCCACAGTCT
>CALEMG010000520.1 GCA_937910835.1 uncultured Alphaproteobacteria bacterium
GTGTGGATGATGTGGTTGCGGTCGGGCGTGAGGGCTATGACGTGATCGGCAGCCCGGGGTATCGCTGTGACCGCGAGTCGTTAAAGGTGCATATCCGCGCCTGTGTCACACGCAGCTATGCACCCGCAGGATATCTGCGGCAATATGCGGCGATCATGGCCTCCAACCCGCGGGTGTCGGAACTTCCTGGCGTCACGGCGCCAACGCTGGTGATCCATGGAAAGGACGACCCGCTCATTCCCTACGCCGCCGGGGAGGATACGGCGCGGTTAATTCCGGGCGCGAAGCTGGAATTGGTTGATGGCATGGGGCATGATCTTTCGCCCGCCCTGTGTGTGCATTTGTCAGGGCTTCTCCTCCCGCATCTTACTGCTAATCGCTAACGGAAAGCAGGTTCATCAAAGCTGCGTAGTTTTCGCGAATGCAGGCTTTCCACGCCCTGACGGCGGAGTTGCTGCAGCGTATCGATGCCGATATGCAAGTGCTTTGATGTGCGTCCTTCGTAGAATTTATTGGCCATTCCGGGCAGCTTTATTTCCCCATGGATCGGCTTGTCGGACACACAGAGGAGCGTGCCGTAAGGCACCCGGAATCGAAAACCATTCGCGGCTATGGTGGCGCTTTCCATATCTACGGCGATGGCGCGGGTCTGGTTGAAACGGATCGCCAGCTCCTTATGCCGCAGCTCCCAATCCCGGTCATCGGTGGTATAGACGGTGCCGGTCCTGAAATGCTCCTTAATATCTGCGCCATCGGTAGTGATGTCGGCGGCGCGTGCCACTGCCTCGGTCAGGGCGACCTGTATCTCCGCGATGGCGGGCAGCGGGACGGAAGGGTGAATATCCTCATCCAGCACATGATCTTCGCGCACATAGGCATGGGCGAGGACGAAATCGCCAAGCCGCTGCGTATGGCGAAGCCCGCCGCAATGCCCGACCATGAGCCAGCAATGCGGCCGGAGCACGGCGATATGATCGGTGATAGTTTTGGCGTTTGATGGCCCGACGCCGATATTAACCAGCGTTATGCCCATATGTTTTTCCCTCAGCAGGTGATAGGCGGGCATCTGCGGCAGATGGCTCGGCGCGGTGCCCGTCGGTGGCTCATCCGTCAGGCGGGGGTTCGGCGTGACGACATTGCCTGGCTCGACAAAGGCGCGGTAATCCTCCCCTTCCAGCACCTGTTTCTTGCCGTACTCGACAAATTCATCGACATAGCGCTGGTAGTTGGTGAACAGCACGAACCGTTGGAAATGCTCTGGTATCGTGCCGGTATAGTGGGCGAGCCGGGCCAGCGAATAATCGACCCGCTCCGCTGTGAAAAGCGCGAGGGGGCGGGGCAATCCTTCAACGGGGACATAGGTGCCGTTGGCGATGCTGTCGTTGATATTGGCGAGATCCGGCATGGTGAAAATCGACTGCAGCGCGGGCATGTCATTGGCCGAGACATTGGAAGAGGCTGCCTCGATCACGAAGGGAAGCGGCATTGGTCGGTCGCTAAGGCCGACATAGACCGGGCGCTGATGATTTTTCAGGATTAGCCGGATTTGTTCCTTGTAGTAACTCTCGAAAAGCTCGGGATGTGTCACCGTTGTGCCGAATGTTCCCGCTGCATCAATCTTACCATAAGAGCGTTTGCCGGTACGGGTGATGTCAGTGGAGTCCACCGTCAGGCCGAGATAGGGATAATAGGCCGGGTCGGCGGGGCTGGTCTTATCGCCGGCCTCAAACGCACTGAAGCGGGCTTTCACCTTGGAGATATTTTCCTCATACAGCGCCATGATCCGCTCGAACGCCGCATTTTCATCAGTGAATTCCTGAAGTTCCGTTACATTCCCATGCGGCGTGGCCGCGTCCATCAGAAGTTCACTCATATAAATTCTTCCTTTTGCGGTGAGCTGCCCCTATGACAGTTCCTTAATTTCTATCTTTGTCTTCGTTGTTGTTTTACCATTAAAATATGATGAGGAAAATAGAGGATAAGCAGTCTTGGCAACGGTAACGCTGGCCCCAATGGAGGGGGTCGTCGATGTCTATATGCGCGATATTCTGACGCGGATTGGTGGTTTCGATCTGTGTGTGTCGGAATTCGTGCGTGTGAGCCAGCATCTTTATCCCGCCCATGTCTTTTATACGCTCTGCCCGGAGTTGAAACAGGGCGGCAAAACCGCGGCAGGGGTGCCGGTGCACGTACAGATCATGGGCGGGGAATCTCATGTGATGGCAGAGAACGCGGCCTTTGCCGCCGAGCTTGGCGCGCCGGGAATTGATATCAATTTTGGCTGCCCCGCGAAGACCGTGAACCGCCATAACGCCGGGGCGACACTTCTGCAATGGCCCGAACGGCTCCATGAGATTGTGTCCGCTGAGCGCCGTGCGGTGCCGGACAGCATTCCGATCAGCGCCAAGATGCGCCTTGGCTTTGCGGAAAAAACACTGGCGCTTGAAAATGCGATCGCCATTGCGGAGGCAGGGGCTTGCAAGCTCACTATTCATGCCCGCACAAAGATGGAAGGATACCGCCCGCCTGCTCATTGGGAATATCTGCGCCCAATTGCGGAACGGCTGGATATTCCGGTTGTCGCTAATGGGGAAGTCTGGACCCCAGAGGATTATGCCCTCTGCCGGGAGGCGAGCGGTTGCGATGACGTGATGATCGGGCGCGGCGTGATTGCCCGCCCGAGCCTTGGCCGTGAAATTGTGGCCCAGCGCGCGAGGTCAACGGCCGAAACCGCCTTTAACTGGTCACAAATCCTTGGCATACTTGCAGAATATCACGACCTTATCGAAGGCATGGCCAATCCGCCGCGGCAGGCGGGACGGCTGAAACAATGGATAAAACTGCTTGCGCGCAGCTATGGGGAGGCCGGGGCGCTGTTCACGCATATACGTCGGCTTGAAGATCCGCGGGATATTCTGGCTGAAGTCGATGCAACGAGGGAGCGGGTACAGGACGCCGCGTGAGTGGGTAAATACGGGTGGGGCACATGAGAAAAATAGCGGGGCGGCTGACGATGCGCGGCCTTGCCGTTGTAACAGCCGCACTTTTGCTGATTACCAGTTGCGTCATGCCGCCTCCGCCCGCGCCACCGCTCCATGAGGCGCTTCTTCAGGATACCGGCTATCAGCTTGGAGAGGAGACGACGAATAGCGGCATCGAGCAGGCGGAATGCGCGGCGGAGAGCCGTTATGACGGACCGGCGGGTCCGATTCTGGTGCTGATATGTGTTGCACCGCATGGCGAAGAAGATGGTCGCATTCGTTACCGTGTCAGCTATACACCGCCGGAGGCTGGTCACCGGATCTGGAAGATTGATGCCTCCCTGCCCGGCGCGACTTATCAGCAGCTTGATATTCTGAAGACGCTTAACGATAAATATGGCCCGGGCCGTAGGATAAAGGCGACCAAGACATGGCACTGGAACCTGGAGGCGGCGCATCTTGAACTGCGCGAAGATCAATATGGAGTTCATTTCATGCTGTGGGATCGCAGCCTGAGACAAACCTAGGGGCGAAGCCGCCGATCGCGGTAGCGAAAAGCTAAGGCCGCGATGGCCATTCCGGCAAGAACACCTGACAAATTTGCCACAATATCCAAAAGTTCGAAGTCACGGCCTGTGAGAGGTTGCAGAAATTCAACAAGAACGCTTACGATAAATGTAAATGTACTTAGTAAAAATCGTTGTCGCCAGCCCCGCCCCGCATGGCACGCAGCCAAAGCGAGTAATGCGTAGGCGGTAAAGTGTCGGATCTTGTCGTTGACCAGATTTGAGAAAGATGGTTCATTGCCAGGCGGCAAGAGGGAGAGGATAACCAAGGCCAACAAGCCCGCTCCCCAGAGGAATAAGGCAATTCGATAACTATTTTGATTATGAATATTCGTTGTGGACATCGGTAATATTGCGAACCCTATATTTATAAAAAATTAACGATAAGCAATGTAAATTGCTACCACGCGATGTATGATTAGTAATATTTTCTGCGGGCGCAGTCGAGACAAGCTTTATCAACCAATTTTTGACCATCGGTTTTGAAGCAGGAATCACTGGCGCCTGTTGTCGGAGAAATTTCGTGAACAAGATTCCGGATAGCGGCCTGAGCAGCAAAAAAATCACTGCCGAGAATGGCTCCGAATATGGTGGCGGATACCCTCTTTCTTCGGGCGTACTGTCCCCGATTTTTACGGCCCTTGATCTTTTCTGGTTGTTCCTTGCCGGATTTCTTAGCCATTATTTCGTGATTGGCGGCAGTTTGTTTGCCCAGGAATACTATCTGTATGCGGTTATCCTGGCGATGATCATCTTCTTCTTTCTTGGTCATTATGCGCGGATTTACTCCTTCTCGACACTGCTTGCACCGCTTACCAATCTGCCGAATCTCGCGATCGTCTGTGTGACGACTTTCATGCTGCTGCTGGCTGTGGCCTTTTCGCTGAAAGTATCTGAGGAGTATTCCCGGATATGGATGTACAGCTTTGCCTTCGCTTCCTTCTTTGTCATTCTGGCCTATCGGCTGGTCGCCTTTATCATCATCAACTATCTGGCTGACCGAGGGATATGCACACGCAAAGTCGTTGTTCTAGGTGGCGGAAAGCAGACGGAACAGCTGCTGCGTCAGCTTGAAAATGAAAAGCCAGCGGTCAACGAGGTTGTGGGTATTTTTGATGACCGCATTGGCCGTGTTGGACCAACAGTTGCCGGGCATTCCCTGCTTGGGAATATTGAGGCACTGATAAAATTTGTCCGCGAAAACCGTGTCGACGATATCATTGTTGCGCTACCTTGGAATGCGGATGAACGGCAACTGGAAATCGTCAGTCGCCTGCGCGAGCTGCCGGCCCATGTCCATCTGGTGTCCGATCTGGTGGGCTTTCGCTTTCCGCATCGACCGTCCCCTAATCATTTTGGCGGCCTGCCGATGATCGAGGTGGTGGATTCGCCGCTTTCCGGGTTCAAGATCGTGGTGAAAGCGCTGGAAGATCGCATTCTGGGTTCGCTGGCACTGCTCCTGTTCTCTCCGTTCTTGCTCGCGGTTGTCATCGCAATCAAGCTGGAGAGCAAGGGGCCGGTGTTGTTCAAGCAGAAGCGCTATGGCTACAACAACAAGATATTCGAGATCTATAAATTCCGCTCCATGTATCATGATGGAGAAGAACGCAAAAAGACCGTCCAGGCGTCGAAAGATGATCCCCGTATAACCCGGGTCGGAAAATTTATCCGCCGGACGAGCCTGGATGAATTGCCGCAGCTTTTCAACGTGGTCAACGGGACGATGTCGCTCGTCGGTCCGCGGCCCCATGCGGTGGATCACAATGAGGAATATTCCGAACTGATCGAAGGCTATTTCGCTCGCCACAAGGTCAAGCCGGGGATTACCGGTTGGGCCCAGGTCAAGGGCTATCGCGGGGAGACGGACACGCTGGAGAAAATGGAAGCCAGGGTGAATTACGATACATATTATGTCGAGAACTGGTCGCTGTTCTTTGACCTTCAAATTTTAGTCATGACTGTGTTTGTCGGTTTCGTCAATAAAAACGCCTACTGATCGTATCAATCCTTGACATTTACCCCTGCGATGCTGAGAAAGAGGGCGTGAGCTGTTGATTACTTCCCGTATTGTTGCGTAGGCGGGATTTTTGTCGGGGCATGTCGATTGTTGCGAGAAACGTTAAGATTTAGCGCAATGTTGCCAATTTATATCAGTTACCAACCATTCCTTAACTCTTTGAGCCTAAAAAGGCATGTGGCATTTGAGATCGGAAAGCACACGTCTGAACTCCAGTCACGTGAAACGATCTCGTATGCC
>CALEMG010000521.1 GCA_937910835.1 uncultured Alphaproteobacteria bacterium
ACAACAGGAATAGCCGCTTTCTTCACTTTTGACAGCATCGCCGAAATACCGTTATCAAGATAGCTCGAAAACCCGGCACCAAATACCGCATCAACGACGAGATCAATTTCTTCGAGGGTCACCTCGGGCAGAGATTGGACGTCGCCATCCCACTTGTCCCGCATCACCGCCGCGTCGCCTGTCAGGACCTCCGGATCAACAAGAGAGGCAAGATCAACGTCCCAGCCCGCCTCTTTCAAATGCCGGGCGACAACATATCCATCGCCCCCATTATTGCCGGGGCCGCAGATGATAAGACATCGCCCCGCCGACCAGTTGCCAAGAATAATATCCGCGATACCTGTTCCAGCCGCCTCCATCAGGGTCGTGCCGGACACACCCCCTTCCATGGCGAGGCGGTCCGCCTGATACATTTCCGCGACATTGAGAAGTTCCGACGACAGCGACATGGCTCAGAGGAGCTTTTCGAGATCAGGCCGCGCCCCGGCAACGGATGAAACCTGCTCAAACGCAAAGGCGGCATTCAGAACGGAGAGATCGTCCTGCATCGGCCCGACAATCTGCAACCCGATCGGTAATCCATCGCCGGAAAATCCGCAATTGATCGAACAGGCGGGCTGCTGGGTCAGGTTGAACGGATAGGAGAAGGGCGTCCAGTCGACCCAGGCACCGACAGCCGCTAATTTCTCTGGCGCGAGCTTGCCTGCCTCTAACGCCGGGATTGAGAGCGCCGGGGTGATCAATAGGTCGTATGTTTCATGATATTTCCGCAGCTTTATGCCAAGGTCACCGCGCGCCTGATTAGCCTCCAGATAGTCGGTAAGGGTAATTTTCGCCCCCTCCTCCACCACGGTGCGCAGACCCGGATCGAGCTCATTCAACTGCTTGTCATCCAGATTACGGAGCGCGAAGGCCGCGCCGGACCACCAGAGCGTATTAAAAATCGGTAAGGGATTTTCAAACCCCGGGTCAACTTCCTCGACAATGGCGCCGAGATCCTCGAAAAGCTTCGCGGCATTCTTGACGGCGGCAGCCACTTCCGGATGCACGGTCGCGTAGCCGAGCGTCGGGCTATAGGCAATCTTCTTCCCCCGGATCGACGCGGAAAGACCTGCGAGATAATCAGTATCGGTCGGCGGAAGTGAGGTCCAGTCACGAACATCCGGCGCACTCATCACTTGAAGCATCATCGCCCCGTCCCGCACGTTGCGTGTCATCGGGCCTACATGGGCGACTGTGCCAAAGGGCGAGAGTGGCCAGGCGGGCACCCTGCCATAGCTTGCCTTGACGCCGAATATGCCGGTGAAAGAGGCGGGAATGCGGATTGAGCCGCCCCCGTCCGTTCCCACATGGAGAACCCCCATACCCGCCGCGCAGGCCGCCGACGCCCCGCCGCTGGAACCGCCCGGGGTCATATTCTTGTTCCAGGGGTTGCGGGTGATGCCCGTCCGGGGGCTATCCGTCACTCCTTTCCAGCCGAACTCCGGTGTCGTTGTCTTACCAAGGATTACGGCGCCCTGTTCCTTCAGCCGTGCCGTGCAGGGGGCATCGTCATTCCAAGGTCCGGCGGCATCGACGCTTAAAGACCCGCGCAATGTCGGCCAGCCTTCTGTCAGCAAAATATCCTTGATTGTTGTCGGCACACCATCAATCATGCCCATAGGCGCCCCTGCCCGCCAGCGTACTTCCGACTCGCGCGCCCGTGCGAGCGCATAATCCTCATCTACCAGGACGAAGGCATTCAGTGCACCGTTATACTTCTCTATCTGATTGAGCGCCGCTTTTGTCGCTTCCACCGGGGAGATTGCCCCATCCCGATAGCCATCGAGTAGCTCTGTCGCGGTTGCAAAGGCCAGATCATTGTTCATAGTGCACCCTTCTTATTTCTATTGTTCCACCGAGAAAAGATTAGGCGCTCGCGCGAAAACAGGCAACTGCCATTCCTTGACGCTGGGTATTTTTACGGCCATATGATCTGGAATGCCCAAACAGCTTTTCCAAAATCCAAAAACCAAGATCGGACGATTTTTCGTCGGCTGGGCGCTTGTTTTTGGCGGCATTTTGGGATTTCTCCCCGTCCTCGGCTTCTGGATGATCCCCCTCGGTCTACTCGTTCTCTCGACCGACTACGCCTTCGCCCGCCGGTGGCGCCGCAAACTACAGGTTTGGATGGGAAGGCGGCAGAAAAACCGTTCTTCCTTGAAAAGAAATAATCACAAAAGCAGCGACTGAATAATACCCCATTTTACGGTCGTTCATTTTCCTGTATTGACTCTCCGCTAATCATAGATATATTTTATCCATGATTAGCGGAGAGCGGTAATGAAACTGAGCGCAGGTATAGAGCAGGCAATTCACAGCGTTACCATGCTGTGCGGACTTTCCGGGAATGGCGTCCTTTCGGCTGCTGCGTTGGCGGAGTTTCACGGCGTGTCCACAAGCTATCTGTTGAAACATCTTCAGGCGCTCTCCAGCCGGGGAATATTGGAGACTGTTCCTGGCCCTAAAGGCGGCTACCGTCTCGCGCGTGCGCCGCAAGACATTTCCCTGCTCGATATCGTGCTGGCTGTCGAGGGGTCTGAACCGGCCTTTCGCTGTCAGGAAATCCGCCAGCGCGGACCGAACCCACTCCCCAAGAGTACATTTGTCAAACCCTGCGGGATCAATGCGGCGATGCTGCGCGCGGAGCAGGCCTACCGCGCCGAACTTCGCAAAGTCACCATTGCCGACCTTATTACTGACCTGACCGCAACGGATGACGGATCAATCATGGAACGGGGCTGCCGGTTTCTTGCCCTCCATGAACGTAACTCAACGACCAACAACTAAATCAAACAAAGGAGACCATCATGCAAGCGAGATTAGATTTTTACAACACTTCCCCCGCCGCTTTGCAGGCAGTCCTCGGGCTGGAAAACTATGTATCCAAACAATCCGGTCTTGACCCGCACCTCATTCATCTTCTTAAACTGCGGGCATCACAGATTAACGGCTGCGCCTACTGTGTGGATATGCACTCAAAGGAAGCAAGGCACAGCGGCCTCAGCGAGCAATGGATCAACCTCGTCAGTGTCTGGCGTGAATCCCCCGTCTTCGACAAGCGGGAACGCGCGGTACTTGAATGGACCGAGGCCTTAACTAATGTGGCCGACAGCGGTGCGCCAAGCGAGACCTATGAACCGCTTAAAGATCATTTCACCGAAAAGGAAATCATGGACCTGACGGTCGCGATCAGCCTGATCAACGTCTGGAACCGCCTCGCCGTCGGCTTCCGCTTCCAACATCCGGTCGATGAAGTGAGAAAAGCAGCAAAGAAAACATGATGGTAATGAGAATGACAAAAAGGCAAAAAATGACGTTTGATTATGACCGACCGAAAAAACACATGTGGTAAATCTGTTTGCAAATATTCAATAGTTTATTGATTTATCAATAATTGATTTAATCGATTTATTTGGTTTTTAAGCTTGTCTGAAGGCATGTATCCATAGGCCATCATTAGATCAACGGTTGCTCTTTTATAGTTTCCTAGCTTCTCGCGTGCTATGCCTCGATTCCAGTAGCCCAATGCAATTTGCGTTTCAGTCGAGTTCGAATGATTTATTAGCTGACCGCATACATTTATTCGGCGCTGAGCATTATCATCTATCGCACATGCAATCTCCAACTGCTCTGCTGTCACCTGCGGTCTACTAGCGAGCCTTTCCTCGCTTTTTCTATTAAAATCAGCCCTCGCCCGGGCAGTATCTCCCTTACCCATAAATGCCTGACCACGAACCATATAGATCCAATCAATATCAGGCCTCAACCAGATAACCTGATCAAAATCAAATATCGCTTCGTCATACCTCTTCATTAATAGAAATTCGTAGCCCCTAAGATAGTAAACCGTTTCATTTTTCGGATCTAACTCAATGGCCTTGCTAAATAACGCTATGGCTTCTTCTGAATTTCCCAAATCATGCTGTTCGTTACCTTTTTTTATTAGTTCTTTTGCATCCCATTCTTCAGCGAAGGATGTGCTTGGAAAAACTAGTAAGAATACAACAATCGCTGAAATAAAATGTTTCATTGTCTTCGAAATTCAATCAAAAGATGTTTATATGCGTATTATATACAATAAAAATGCAATGAGCAATCAGATCAGCTATAGGATTGTCAGGAATCCAAATTGTGTAACAAACAAAAAAAGCCCCGAAATCAACCGACTTCGGGGCTTTTGAATTTGGGGCGAACGAGGGGTCTTGAACCCCCGACCTCCTGAGTCACAGGCAGGCGCGCTATCCTACTGAGCTACGTTCGCCATAAGAGCGGCCCTGTTTAGCGATCCTGCCAGCGCCGGTCAAGAAAACTTTAGCCCCTTTTCCCAAAAAAATCCTGCAATTTTTCAATTGCCGCATCAAGCACTTCGTCCCTTTTAGAAAAGCAGAAGCGGGCAAAATTGTCACGTGCACCCTCGGACTGGTAAAAGGCGCTGAACGGCACGGCGGCTACTCCAGCCTCGGTCGTGATCAGGCGGCAGAACTCCTCATCCGTGCCGTCAAAGCCGATGGAGCTGATATCCGCATTAATGAAATAGGTGCCATCGCAGTCCGCCGTCGTGAAGCCAATTCGCTGCAACCCATCGCGGAACCGGTCACGCTTCGCCTGCATGGAATTTTTCAACTCGTCATAGAAGACATCCTCTTTCGCAAGCCCATAGGCCACCGCCTTTTGCAGGTTCGGCGCCGTCGTGAAGGTGAGGAATTGATGCGCCTTAGCGATGCGTGCCGTCAGATCCGCCGGCGCGGTAAGATAGCCGACCTTCCATCCAGTCAGCGAGAATGTCTTGCCCGCCGAGGCGATCCGAGCTGTCCGCTCCCCCATACCCGGCAAGGTCAACAAAGAGAGATGCTTTTTATCCCCGAAAATAATATGCTCATATACCTCATCGCAGATGGCGTAAGTATCATGCTTGATGGCAAGCTCCGCAATCAGCTCCAACTCCTCGCGCGAAAAGACCTTGCCCGTCGGGTTCATCGGGCTGTTCATCAGGATCAGCTTGGTCTTGTCACTGAAGGCGGCGCGGAGCTTATCCTCGTCAATCTCCCAGTATGGCGGGTCGAGGCGGACAAATTTCGGGATGCCGCCCGCAAGCTTGATCATCGGCAGGTAACAATCATAAAGCGGCTCAAACAGAACAACCTCATCTCCCGGGTTGATCAGGCCTAGCATACTCGCCGCCAGGGATTCCGTTGCACCGGAGGTTACCAGGATATCCGTTTGCCAATCGACAGAGAGACCATAAAAGCGAGCGTCGTGATCCGCAACCGCTTGACGTAACTCCGGCACACCCATCATCGGCGGGTACTGATTGGGGCCGTCCTCGACGGTGCGGGCGGCAACGGCGCGAATATCGGCCGGACCGTCCTCATCGGGAAAGCCCTGCCCGAGATTGATTGCCTTATGCTCGATTGCGAGCTTCGACATGACTTCAAAGATGGTCGTACCGAAGCCGGCGAGTACGTCACTTGTATTTTTCACGAGCGATCCCTGTCAGGTTTTTGATGCGAGCACAAATTACGCCCGGATAAGCGCGAATATCAAGCGAAACCATTCTGACATCTTCGGAGCGACGTAAGATAGATACGGATTCTTTCCTTGCCCCTGTCCCGAAAGCGCGGCATATCTTTGGACAAAATCAGAAGAGCCAAAGGGAAGTAAATGAGTATTTCAGCAAAGATGTCCCGCCTTGGAACGGAAACCGCCTTCGATGTGCTGGCGCGGGCCAATGAGCTGGCGGCAGGCGGCATGGATGTGATCAATCTTGGCATTGGCCAGCCGGACTTCCCCACGCCGGACAATATTGTGGAGGCGGCCGTCAAAGCGCTCCGTAATGGGCAGCATGGCTATACGGCGGCGAATGGCATTCCGGAACTCCGCACAGCTGTGGCGGAGGATATCGCCAAATACCGGAATGTGACCGTCAACCCTGATCATATTATCGTCGTGCCCGGCGGCAAGGTAACCATGGCTTTCGCAATCGAGATGTTCGGTGAGGATGGCGCGGAGATTATGTATCCTAATCCCGGCTTTCCGATCTACGAAAGCATGATCCGCTATACCGGCGCGACGCCGGTTCCCATCCCCCTGATCGAAGAAAACGGCTTTTCCTTCGATGCGGAAACGGTGCTCGCGCAGATCACGGATCGGACACGGCTGATTATCCTGAATACGCCTGCCACCCCAACCGGAGGCATAGTGCCCGCGGCGGAACTTGAGAAGCTCGCATCTG
>CALEMG010000522.1 GCA_937910835.1 uncultured Alphaproteobacteria bacterium
GAAAAAGACCTGCGCAGCAAGCTGAAAGGCGGAAACAAGGAAGCTGCCGCAGCAATCGGCAAGCTGATTGCCGAGCGGGCCATCAAGGCCGGCGTCAAGGAAGTCGCGTTCGATCGCGGCGGATACAAATATCATGGCCGGGTCAAAGCCCTTGCCGATGCTGCCCGTGAGGGCGGCCTGTCCTTCTAGGGGAATTGACGATGTTGAGACCTGATCAAAATGAAAAAGGCGATTCAGAATTCGTCGACAAGCTGGTTTACATTAACCGTGTGGCCAAGGTTGTAAAAGGCGGCCGTCGTTTCGGTTTTGCGGCATTGGTTGTTGCCGGTGACCAGAAAGGCCGCGTTGGCTATGGTCACGGTAAAGCCCGTGAGGTCCCGGAAGCCATTCGTAAGGCAACGGAAGCTGCAAAACGCAACATGGTGCGTGTGCCGCTTCGTGAAGGCCGGACGCTGCATCACGATGTGCAGGGTCGCTTCGGCGCGGGCCGTGTGGTTCTTCGCTCTGCACCGGCCGGTACCGGTATTATCGCGGGTGGCCCGATGCGCGCCGTTTTCGAAACACTGGGCGTGCAGGATGTGGTGACGAAGTCCATCGGGACTTCCAACCCGTACAACATGGTCAAGGCAACTTTTGAAGCCCTGAAGGCGATGAACTCACCGAGAATGATTGCGGCGAAACGCGGCAAGAAAGTCTCCGAGGTAGTCGGTCGCCGTGGTGCCGATGCAGCAAAGGAAAAGGTCGATGGCTAAATCAACGATCAAAGTTACCCAGACGGGCAGCCCGATCGGCCGTCCAAAGAACCAGCGGGCAACGTTGGTTGGTATGGGGCTGAACAAAATGCACCGGACGGTGGAGCTCGAAGATACCGACGCCGTTCGCGGTATGATCCGTAAGGTGAATCATCTGGTACAGGTGGAAGAGTCCAAATAGGGCTCCGCCGGTCTGATTTAAGGAATATTGAACATGCGTTTAAATCAACTAGCCGACAACAAAGGCAGCACCAAGAATCGGATGCGCGTTGGTCGGGGTATCGGTTCCGGCAAGGGCAAAACCTCCGGGTCCGGACAGAAGGGCCAGAAATCACGTTCCGGCGTCGCCATCAAGGGGTTTGAAGGCGGTCAGATGTCGATTTATCGCCGTCTGCCGAAGCGCGGCTTTAAGAACATCTTCAGCAAGAACTTTGCTGTTGCAAACATCGGTCGGGTACAGGCGGCGATTGACGCGGGTAAGCTCGATCCGAAAGAAACGATTACGGCGGAACTGCTGCAGCAAGCCGGTGTGGTCGGGAAAATCGGCGATGGTGTTCGTCTGCTCGCGAAGGGTGAACTCAAAACCAAAGCCAACTTCGAAGTTGCCGGTGCGTCGAAATCCGCAATTGAAGCAGTTGAGAAAGCTGGTGGGAAAGTCACCCTTCCGGCGCCAAGCCCGGCAACAAGCGAGTAAATACATCGACGGGGCGGCATGAGGCCGTACCTTCGGGAGAATTAGTAAATGGCGTCAGCAGCAGAGCAAATGGCTTCCACCATGAGTTTCGGTGCCTTTTCCAAGGCAACGGAACTCAAGAAGCGTTTATGGTTCACGCTCTTTGCCCTGATCGTATATCGGATCGGGACCTATATCCCGATCCCTGGTGTCGATCCGACAATTTTGGCTGACGTTTTCGCGCAGAATTCCGGGGGCATCCTCGGAATGTTTGACGTTTTTGCGGGCGGTGCGCTCGGTCGTATGACGATTTTCGCGCTCAACATCATGCCCTATATCTCGGCGTCTATTATCATGCAGTTGATGACGTCGATTTCTCCGCAGATGGCCCAACTCAAGAAAGAGGGAGAAGCCGGGCGTAAGAAGATCAACCAATATACGCGCTATGGCACGGTTCTTCTTGCTGCTTTGCAGGGCTATGGGATCGCCGCCGGTATTGAAGGGTTGACCCTTTCCAACGGGCAGTCTGCCGTGATTGATCCTGGCATGCAGTTTCGCTTGTTTACGGTGGTGACATTGGTTGCGGGTACAGTCTTCCTGATGTGGCTGGGTGAGCAGATCACCGCGCGCGGCGTTGGTAATGGTATTTCGCTGATCATCTTCGCTGGTATTGTCGCAGAGCTGCCGAGTGCGCTTGTCGGCACATTGGAGCTTGGTCGAACAGGTGCGCTCTCTACTTTTGTTATCTTGCTGCTCCTGGTCATGGCGGTTGCCGTCATCGCTTTCATTGTCTTTATGGAACGGGCGCAACGGCGGATCCTGATTCAGTATCCAAAGCGACAACGTGGTAACAAGACCTATGGCGGGCAAAACTCTCATTTGCCACTCAAGCTGAACACGGCCGGTGTCATTCCGCCGATCTTTGCCTCTTCGCTTCTGCTGATGCCGACGACGGTTGCAAGCTTCAGCGCAGGTTCCGGTCCGGACTGGCTCAACAGCCTGACGGCAATGCTGGGTCATGGGCAGCCGATCTATCTGATGCTCTATATCGCGGGCATTGTATTCTTTTGCTTTTTCTATACGGCTGTAGTTTTTAATCCCGATGACACGGCGGATAACCTGAAGAAGCATGGCGGTTTCGTGCCGGGTATTCGTCCCGGAAAGCGGACGTCGGAGTATCTCGATTATGTCCTGACCAGGTTGACGGTTGTTGGCGCGGCGTATCTTTCTCTGGTTTGTATTTTGCCGGAAATTCTTGTCTCTCAATGGGCAGTTCCTTTTTACTTCGGCGGAACGTCCCTCCTGATCGTGGTGTCGGTCACCATGGATACAGTGGCTCAGATCCAGAGCCACCTCGTTGCTCATCAGTATGAGGGGCTGATCAAAAAATCAAAGCTTGGGGGACGGCGCAGATGATTTTGATTCTTTTGGGACCTCCCGGTGCGGGGAAAGGAACCCAGGCACAGCGGTTGCAGGACAAACATGGTTTGGTGCAGCTCTCAACGGGGGATATGTTACGCGCGGCTGTTGCAGCGGGCACGGAAGTCGGTAAGAAAGCCAAGGCCGTGATGGATCGGGGCGAGCTCGTTTCCGATGACATCATGACGGGCATTATCTCGGACCGCCTGGATCAGCCGGATTGCAAGAACGGCGTGATCCTTGATGGTTTCCCGCGGACCGAAGCGCAAGCCGAAGCGCTTGATGCGATGCTGGCAGAGAAGGGCCTCAAGCTCGATGCCGTTATCGAGATGAAAACCGACGATGATATACTGATTGAGCGAATTACGGGTCGTTATACTTGTGCGAAATGTGGGACCGGTTACCACGATAAATTCCTGAAGCCGACGGTTGAGGGTGTTTGCGATAAATGTGGCGGTACGGAATTTACTCGCCGCAGTGACGATAATGCCGAGACGGTGACGTCGCGGCTCAAGGCCTATCATGACCAGACGGCGCCTTTGCTCCCATATTACCGGGGTAAAGGCATTCTGAAGCAGGTCGATGGCATGGCCGGAATTGATGAAGTGACAGCAGAAATGGAAGCCGCTTTGCCGGCAATCTAAACTGTTGACTAGGTAACACAAAATTATATAATCGCGCGCTTCTCAAGAGGCGCTTGAGATAACCGGGTCAGGACGACCCGTTTGGTGATGAGGAGAGACTAGCGTGGCTCGTATTGCTGGTGTAAATATTCCGACGAATAAGCGGGTATTGATTGCACTGACCTATATTCATGGAATTGGCCCGGCAAAGGCCAAGGAAATCTGCAACTCGGTCGGCCTTGCGCCGGAAGTACGCGTGAATGCGCTCAGCGACGCTGAAGTTGTGAAGATTCGCGAAACCATTGACAGCGATCATATCGTTGAAGGTGATCTGCGCCGCCAAACCTCAATGAATATCAAGCGTCTGATGGACCTTGGTTGTTATCGTGGCCTGCGCCATCGCCGCGGTCTACCGGTCCGTGGTCAGCGTACCCATACAAACGCCCGTACCCGTAAGGGACCGGCTAAAGCTATCGCTGGGAAGAAGAAGTAATATGGCACGTGAAAAAACACGCGTTCGCCGCCGCGAGCGTAAAAACATTATTTCAGGCGTCGCGCATGTCAGCGCGTCCTTTAATAATACGAAAATTATGATTACCGACGCGCAGGGCAATGCAATTGCCTGGTCGTCTGCCGGATCGCAGGGTTTCAAGGGATCGCGTAAATCGACCCCGTTCGCGGCACAGATTGCAGCGGAAGACGCGGGTAAAAAAGCCATGGATCATGGCATGAAAACTCTTGAAGTTGAAGTCAAGGGGCCGGGCTCCGGGCGCGAATCGGCTTTGCGTGCATTGCAGTCAGTGGGTTTCAATATCACTTCAATCCGTGATGTATCGCCCATTCCGCACAATGGATGCCGTCCGCCAAAACGCCGTCGCGTTTAACGGATTAATACATATCGATATAGGCTTCGCGCCTGTATCGATATTTGTCTAGACGTCGCAGGTCCAAGGTGGGCCTGCAAAACTATGAGGTCAATACCGTGATTCAGCAAAACTGGAAAGATCTGATCCAGGCGAACCTCTCCGTAGAGCCGGGTGAGCAGAGCGATCGGGAAGCCACGATTATTGCGGAACCTTTGGAAAGAGGGTTTGGTTTGACATTGGGCAACGCGCTTCGCCGCGTTTTGCTGTCGAGCCTTCAGGGCGCCGCCATTACGTCCATTCAAATCGATAATGTTTTGCATGAGTTTTCCTCGATCGCCGGTGTGCGTGAGGATGTGACGGATATTGTTCTGAATTTGAAAACGCTCGCCATCCGGGCGCATTCAGACGGCCCGAAGCGCATGGTGCTGAAGGCATCCGGCCCATGTGAAGTAACCGCCGGCATGATCGAAACCGGCCCGGATATCGAGATTATGGATACCGACCTGGTTCTGATGACCTTGGATGATGGTGCATCCATCTCCATGGAGATGAATGTCGACACGGGCAAGGGCTACGTACCGGGCGTGAATAATCATCCGGAAGATGCACCGATCGGCCTGATTCCGATGGACAGCCTTTACAGCCCGGTTCGGAAAGTCTCTTACAAGGTTGAGGCGGCCCGCGAGGGGCAGGTTCTCGACTATGACAAGCTGACCTTGAAGGTAGAGACCAACGGCACGGTTTCCCCGGAAGACGCCGTGGCCTTCGCTGCGCGTATCCTGCAGGAGCAGTTCCAGCTCTTCGTGAACTTTGATGAGCCTGAGGAAGTGGTCGTTAAGGAAGAAAGTCAGGAGCCCGAGTTCAACAGAAATCTGCTTCGCAAGGTGGATGAGCTTGAGCTCTCCGTCCGTTCGGCGAACTGCCTGAAGAATGACAACATTGTGTATATCGGTGATCTCATTCAGAAGACCGAGGCTGAAATGCTGCGGACCCCGAACTTCGGCCGCAAGAGCTTGAACGAGATCAAGGAAGTGTTGGCGCAGATGGGCCTCCATCTCGGTATGGAAGTACCGAACTGGCCGCCGGAAAACATTGAAGATATGGCCAAACGGCTGGAAGAACCTTTTTAGAACAGCAACACTCGCTGTGGAGTAAGAAAAATGCGGCATCGTAAATCCGGGCGTAAGCTCAACAGATCATCTGCTCATCGCAAGTCGATGTTTGCCAATATGGCGGCGTCCCTGATCAAGCATGAGCAAATCCAGACGACATTGCCAAAGGCGAAGGAACTGCGCCCTGTCGTTGAAAAGCTTATTACGCTTGGCAAACGCGGCGATCTTCATGCGCGTCGGCAGGCTCTGTCCGAGCTGCATGAGAAATCGGCCGTTGACAAGCTGTTCACAACGCTGAGTGAGCGCTATGCGGAACGCAGCGGCGGTTATACGCGCGTTCTAAAGGCAGGCTTTCGTACAGGAGATGCTGCGCCGATGGGTGTTATCGAACTGGTCGATCGTGACGTGGATGCCAAGGGGCAGGACTCGGGCCCAGATCAGAACGCTGTCGATGAAGACGAATTAGAAGCGGAAGCTGTCGCGTAAGACGGTTCGCACCAAAAAAAGGAAAAGGCAGTCTTTGAGGGCTGCCTTTTTTTTCGCCCTGATGCCTGCCAAGCTGACAACGGCTAAAAAACGCGCTAGAATGGGCATCTACACGAGGACATAGCGGAACTCTCATGGGACGGGTTTTTACACGTATGAAAAGATATCTCCGGCAGCTTGCGTCCGGCATTCTCCTATTGGCTTTTGTTGGTACGGGCACCCCCGTTCAGGCTGAGGATGTGGTCACGCAAAGTCAGGCCCAGATCATGCTCTCCTTCGCCCCGCTGGTAAAAAAGGCGGTACCGGCGGTTGTCAATATCTTCACAAAAACCCGTGTGAC
>CALEMG010000523.1 GCA_937910835.1 uncultured Alphaproteobacteria bacterium
GAAACGGGTGAACGCGGACGACCTGCCGTTTTTTCTTGGCCTGATGAAGCACCTGGCGGCGGGTGGTTTTATGACCCACCGACCCATTGCTGCGAAAGATGGCAGCAGCCTGAAGACGGTTGCCGGACGCCCCGCGGCGATAATCGAGTTTCTTGACGGCCGTTCGATCAAGCGGGTGCTGCCACAGCATTGTACCCTTCTGGGCCAGGCATTGGCTCAGCTTCATACGATCGGCGGTGATTTCAAAATGACGCGAGAAAATACGCTCTCCCTTTCAAGCTGGCGACCTTTGTATGAAGCGTGTCTGGAAGGTGATACCAGTCAGTTGAGTTCCCAGCTTTTCCCGGAAATTGAAGCGGAAATCTCCTTCTTAGAAAACCACTGGCCCGTTGACCTGCCACGCGGGGTCATCCATGCGGACCTGTTCCCAGACAACATCTTTTTCCTGAAAGACAAGGTGAGCGGTGTCATCGACTACTACTTCGCCTGCACCGATTTTTTTGCTTATGATCTCGCCATCTGCGTGAATGCGTGGTGCTTTGAAAATGACGGCAGCTTCAACATCACAAAAGCGCGAAAACTGCTAAATGGCTATAGAGATGTTCGGGCCTTTTCACAGAAGGAACTCGAATTTCTACCATTACTTTGTCGCGGCGCGGCAGTTCGTTTTCTTCTGACCCGCCTTTACGACTGGCTCAACCAGATTGAAGGAGCTCTTGTTAAACCCAAGGACCCTACGGAGTATTTGAAAAAACTTCAGTTTCACCAGGCCGTGGAAAATGTCGCCGCCTACGGCCTTGACTGAGAATTCCTTCCGAAATCAATCGAACAGGGAATCAATTTCATCCTGTGAGATTTCGTGACCTTCCGGTCGAGGACCGCTTAATTCAACATCCTCATCGAACTGCGGTTCCAACTCAGTAATCTCCAGTTCATCCAATTCATCTTCACCTCCGAGAATATCGATCATCTTGCTGATCCGCTCGTCGACAAAGCTTAAGGTGGTAACAACCTTGGAAATTCGCTGCCCGGTAACATCCTGAAAGTTGCAGGCCTCGTAGATCTTCATCACTGCAGTACTGATTGCCTCGATGCTCTCGATCTCTTCCGGGGAGCTCGCGTGCAGCTGAAGGCTCTCATTTTTATCTTCTATCGCTTCCACTGCTTCAAGAATGGCGTTGGTGGCATTCTCTGTATCACCAACAACCGCATCAAGCTGATCGGTAACGGAATTGATTTGCTGCCCCTTTTTTGAGGAGCTGAGAGAGGCAATTTCTCGGCGGGTTTCAAGAATAACGTCTGAGAGTTGTTGCAGTTCCAGACGTAGCTTTCCTAACTCTTCTGTTGCTTTCACTTCTCCAGAGTCACTCTCCGGGGCAACTACCACCTCGTCCGGACCAAGCTGCAACTTGATCTCATTCAGGGCATCAATGATTTCATGATGTTGGGCATCCGTCATACCCACAAATGCGGAAACAGGAACGCCTGATATGCAAGGGCCATAAAGTTTGATTTAAGAGGAGAATAGTTATTTCTGCATCTTGCAAACTCAAAACTAATAATTTAAAATAATAGCGAGGGTAATGGCCTCGCTCGCATTAAAACTGTCAGAAATGCGCTAACATTAGGTTAAAATTGCATTCTTTCGAAGTTTACCCGTACAGATCATTCATGCTAAAGCCGAGCAGTTGAGGTTGGGCGCGTATCATCATGGTTCGGGAGCTTGTTTATGTCAGAGGATATTGTTGTAATTTACACGGACGGCGCCTGTTCCGGCAATCCGGGCCCCGGGGGATGGGGCGCGCTTCTGCAATACAAAGGCAAAACAAAAGAACTTTGCGGAGGAGAGGCGGAAACAACAAACAATCGCATGGAACTGACCGCCACCATTGAGGCTATCAATTCATTAAAGCGTCGCTCCACGGTCGAGTTGCATACCGACAGCACCTATGTGAAAGACGGTATCACCAAATGGATGATTGGGTGGAAGAAAAACGGTTGGAAAACAGCCGCGAGAAAACCGGTCAAGAACAAGGACCTTTGGCTCACACTGGACGAAGCCATATCAAATCACCAGATCAGCTGGAAATGGGTCAAAGGCCATGCGGGCGAACCCGGCAATGAAAAGGCCGCCCACCTCGCCAATGAGGGGATGGAAAACATCCCGCGCTGACACGCGCGAGCATCTCAGGCAATTCGTGACGGGGAAGGCAGTCGCCCTCCCCATTGAGAAAAGTAATCAGAGCTGGCCCAGCAAGGTTTCAGCGTCGGATACTTCGAAACCGCCGGTTTCTTCAAGATTAAGCTGCGTCACAACGCCATCATCAACGACCATGGAATAACGACGGGAGCGGACACCAAGCACGGCACCGGAGGCGTCAAATTCAACCCCGAAGGCTTAAGTATAGGCGGCGTCCGGATCAGCCTCCATATTAATGCTGCCAGCACTGTAAT
>CALEMG010000524.1 GCA_937910835.1 uncultured Alphaproteobacteria bacterium
CAAGGCTTTCGCCATATTGATAGCGCTTGCTGCATTCACTGGCGATTGCATTCTCCGCCGGGACGGCTAGCTCCTGACCATTAAAGAGAAGCTTGCCCGACGCGATATCATATTCCACCGTCCCCACATAGACTTCTGCATTTTTAAGCTTAGGATTATAGTTTTCCAGTAAATCCTTAAACGGTAAAGATAAATCGATATATATCTGATCGGGAATCTGGATCTGACTACCGTTGAGATCAGCCGGTGCAACCGGCTTCCCATGCACATCGACGCCCGGTTTATAAGTTACATCGGGATCGGGCGTGTATTTCACGATCCTCTCGCAATCCTTGCGCGACACTTCTATCCGGATATCCTCCGCCGAGGCAGAGCCCGCAGAGCCAAGAAAAAATACCAGAACAAGGAGAGCCCGGATCATGCGCGCCATCCCTTAGATATTCTGAAAAAAGGCACGAAAATCAATCAGATCCATCTCGATTATCGTCCAGATAATAATGAATATCAGGGTCGTTATGACGGTGGTGAGGGCAAATTTCATCCAGATTCTGGGATTAGTCGGCGCACTTTCCACTGTCCCCGGTTCTATCTCCCCTTCTTCCTCACTTTGTGGTCTCACTCCCCAGGGCAGCACAGTGAACAGGACCACCATCCAGGTAATGCAGAAAATGACGATGCCGCCAACAAGAGACATAAGCGCGCCCTATACCTGTTCCAGCTCGACCAATGTCCCACTGAAATCCTTTGGATGTAGGAAGAGAACCGGCTTTTTATGGGCTCCGATCTTGGGCTCTCCATCCCCGAGGATGCGCGCGCCCTTGTCTTTCAACCGATCCCGCGCCTCAATGATATCTTCAACCTCATAGCAGACATGATGAATGCCGCCGGAGGCGTTTTTTTTCAGGAACCCCTCAATCGGTGAATCTTCACCTAACGGATGCAGCAATTCGATCTTCGTGTTTTCGAGTTCGACAAAAACCACGGTAACGCCATTTTCCGGCTCATCCTGCGGCGGGCTTACCTTCGCGCCGAGAGTGTCACGGTAAATCGCCGCTGCAGCCTCAAGGTCCGGTACGGCAATGGCAACATGGTTCAATCGTCCAATCATTTTTTCTTCCTTATTCATCTTCAAATCTGATCACGTAAATGTCGGTTATAGGCCGCCGACCAGCGAGCCGGCGAAAAACCCGACGCACCGCGTTATGCGCTGTTTCCTCGACCCGACCATCATCCATTTTATCCTGTTTTTTCAACTGATTATGGTTGGTTATTATCTGCTCACATAGTTCTTTTTGCAACTCAGGAAACAAATTCTCGTCCAACACCCCGCGCAGGCGGATAATCGGGTCTTCCGTTATCTGCCCCTTTTCATTGACAATGACGACGCCGCTCACACTACCATTATAAACAAGACGGCGGCGGGTTGTCAGGAATTCTCCGTCTAGCGGCGTCAGCCCGCCCGCATCGACCGCGAGCCGCCCTGACGGCACATCATCAATGATCTCGGCGTCGCCCGGGGCAAGTTTTAAAACATTTCCATTCGTAATTTCAATAGCCTGCTCAACACCGAGGGACAATGCCAGCTCACAATGCGCGCGGATATGACGCGCCTCCCCATGCACGGGGATCGCAATTTTTGGCTTTACAATCCTGTACATATCGGTCAGCTCTTCTCGCGCAGGATGGCCGGAAACATGAACAAATTCATCTGCTTCGGTGATCACATTAACGCCAGATTCGGTCAGTTGATTATGTAGCGCATAAAGCGACTTTTCATTTCCGGGGATCACCTTGGAGGAAAAAATGACGGTATCCCCCTCGGAAAGCTCGATATGGGCATGCTCGCCGCGGGCGATACGGGCCATGGCGCCGCGCGGCTCCCCCTGACTTCCCGTGCAGAGCAACAGTATCTTGTCGCGCGGAATATGCCCCGCATTTTTCTCATCAAGAAACGGCGGCAAGTCATTGAGGTATCCCGCCTTTTTTGCTGCGCCTGTCATCCGGTGTAACGATCTGCCAACAAGGACAACATGCCGGTCATGACGCTCCGCCACATAAGCAATGGTCTTGAGCCGCGCGATGTTGGAGGCAAAGGTCGTTACCGCGATCCGGCCTGTCGGAATTTCTCGCAGCAGGGCGTCGAGACTATCCTGAACAGCGAGTTCGGAACCGGAGACCCCCTCCTTGAAGACATTCGTGGAATCGCAGATCATAGCAAGGACACCCGCATCGGACACCTTTTGCATCTTGGCAAGATTGCTTGACGATCCGACAACCGGATCGGGATCCAACTTCCAGTCACCGCTATGCAAGACCCGGCCGTAGGGCGTCGTGATCATCAGCGCCTGCATCTCCGGAATGGAATGGGTAAGATCGACAAAATCGATATGATAGTCGCCGATAGACATGGAACTGCCGGGCGCGATGACATTTACTTCAACTTCGTCTCCGAGTCCCTCTTCCGCCAGCTTAAGCGCCAAGATCTCGGCTGTAAAAGGGCTGGTATAAACCGGGCAGCGAAATTGCGGCCAGAGCCGGGCGACAGCGCCCACATGATCCTCATGCGCATGTGTGACGATGATTGCAAGCAGATCATCGCGCCGGTCCGCAATCCAGCCGGGGTCAGGCACAATCACATCAATGCCCGGCGCACGATCGTCGGCAAAGGAAATCCCGCAATCGATCATCAACCATTTGCCGTTACAGCAATAGAGGTTGAGATTCATGCCGATTTCCCCACTTCCACCGAGCGGCAGGAAATACAGACCTTCTTTAAACTTCATACGCTTCACCCAAAACCATGCAACTGCTCTCGTCTATCAGGTCTGCATTCCACAGGAAAGATTTTATTAGCTAATAAGTCTTTGAACCAAATGTAGTCATTCAGTTGACTATGAAAATATTAAAGCTTGGATAGCTCTTTCTTCTTTACTTGACGCTTTGCCTCGTGCTCTCTCAGCAGCATATTATACTTATAAATGATAAAGAGGCCTTCCATCATCAGTTCATAATCACTTGCCTTAAAGGACACCAGATCATTGTTCGAGTATTCCGCCTCTATATCTTCCTGAAAGATAACAGAGGGCCCGCCTGTTAAGACGAGATTGAGGCTGTCTGGCGATACCAGCCGTCTGTCCGCGACCAGCTCCTTAACTGTATCATCGATTAAACGACAAACTAATCCCAAATAGCCGTAATAAGCACCTGCACTTGTTTGTTCAAAGACATTTCTCGAGACAACCCGTTCCGTTTTTTTTAGTTCATATTTATTAGCGAGAGCCGGAACGGCTCGATCGAATCCGGCTTTCATCGTAATCGGCCCTATCGCGATAGTCCCGCCAGTTATAAATATTACGTCATTTTCTCTTTCAACAACGTCAAGAGTCGTCGCTGTGCCAAAATCTATAACCAATAATGGTTCATTGTCTGAACCGTGCTTTTTCTCTGCCGCAATTGCGGTTACAATCCTATCGGCTCCGGGATGCGGAACGAGGGTTCTTAAGGGTACATTGCCATACCCAACTTCGATGAACTTATCTGAAGTTAGAAACGAGTTTAAAAATTTCTGTAAATATGCCTCAGTATTTTGTACTACCGTCACATAAATTGCGAATGAAATGTCTGTCAATTTCCTTTTGGTTACAAAGCATAGCCTCTCAAGACATTCAGTCAGTGTTTTAACGTCATAGGTTTCAGTCGAACCATCGGGCTTTTTGGATTCGAGCCTCTCCGGCTTTCCAATTAACGCTCCGGTATCCATCTCAAGTAAACACATTTTCAAATTTGTATTGCCGACATCTATTGCCAATAACATTGAAATCTCCATTCTACATTAAAGTAAAGGCCTCAATTGGGGCATTACTTTAAGTAGTAATGAAAATATTTATTTCTCCTAATAAGTGTTTTTTATTTTAAAATAATACCTCTGCACCAGTGAACATTGAGACAATCTTTGAGATATCAGAACTTTTAGTCTTTATTCTTGTAAAAAATCTCTACCAAGCCGGCAAGGGTGAGATCGCCATTCACAATCTCTATTACATCCGTGCCTTTGGAGAAAAGGGGTGCTAGCCCTCCGGTTGCAACTGTTTTCATCTCGGCGCCATATTCCGCGCGAATACGCCCGACCAGCCCCTCCACCATCGCGATATAGCCGCAGTAAATGCCCGCCTGCATACATTCGATTGTGTTCTTACCGATTACGCGTCCGGGCGCCTCCACGGCAATACGAGGTAGCTTGGCCGCTGCCCGGTAAAGCGCGTCCAAGCTGAGATTAACACCCGGCGCAATCACGCCGCCGATATAATTCCCATCCCCGTCAACAACATCGAAGTTTGTCGCCGTTCCGAAATCAATCACCACAAGCGGCCCGCCATAGAGGGAGTGCGCGCCCACAGCATTAACAAGGCGATCCGCTCCAGCTTCAGATGGGCGATCGATCAGCGGGGTCATGCCGAGATCGACATTCGGCTCCCCGATGACAAGCGGGGTCACGCCGAAATACCGCCGGCAAAATCCCTTGATATTGAACAAGGTCTCCGGCACGACGGTCGCGACGATCGCATGTTTCACGTCGCTCAGGCTCTGCCCATCAATGGCCATTGCCTGGCTAAGCCAGACGCCATATTCCTCAGCGGTGCGAGAGGCAGATGTCGAGATCCGCCATTCATTGACCAGTTTCCGGCCTTTATAGGCCGCGCAGGTTATGTTGGTATTTCCGACATCAATCGCCAGTAACATCAGGATCTCCCTATTCAATCTCCGCAGGAGGAACTATAAACACTTCTCCTGCGGTTATCAGTTTTCTTTCGCCGTTATCCATGGTCAGGATCAGCGCACCGTTTTTATCCAGATCTGAAAAAACACCTTCCAGCGTCTCATTAGATAGCTTTACCGTAATCCGCCCGCCAAGCCCCGTCGCATGAGTCAGCCATTCCTCCCGGATGGGTGCGAATCCTTTTTGCTTCCAGGTCGTATATAGATCAAGGAATGCATAGGCATAGGCAGACAGAATCTCCTCAACGCCCGCCTCAGCCCCCACTTTTTTGAGCGATATGGCGGGAAGGCCGTCCGTATGCTCCGGATAGGACACGATGTTGATCCCGGTTCCGACAATGACATAGCTCATCTGCCCATCGGATTTCGTTTTACTCTCCAGAAGGATACCGGCGGATTTATGCCCATCTATCAGTACGTCATTCGGCCATTTCAGCCGGACATCCGTTTCCTGTCTTACGAATTTTGCCACAGCCCGGCGGATGGCAAGCGCCGTTAGGAAAGAAAGCCGCGCCGCCGAAGCCGGGTCGCAGTCAGGACGCAAAACCAGCGAACAATAAAGGTTGCCTTCGGGACTTGACCATTGCCGACCGCGTCGGCCTACGCCATGTACCTGTCGTTTGGCGCGAACGCTCGTCCCCTCGTCTTCTCCCGCATCCGCAAGTTTGCGGGCTTCGATATTGGTACTTCCTACCGTATCAAGCACTGTGAGCTTATAAAACGGCGGGAGATCAATCCCACCATCAGAACTTTGGGTCACGGGAATAGCACGGCCGCCGCAGCCTGTGCCCCGTCAAGCAGGGGGCCGGGAAAGATGACGAAGAAGGAGATAAACAACCCAGCCGCCGTCATGATGATCGACTGTGTCCGGCTGGTCGGCTCGAAGCCCTCAACCGGATCGTCGAAATACATGATCTTGACAATCCGGAGGTAGTAATAGGCACCAACGACCGAGGTCACCAGACCGATCACGGCGAGCGGGATAAGCCCGGCGTTCACCGCCGCGATAAAGATATAGAATTTTCCGAAGAACCCGGCAAGCGGCGGAATGCCCGCCAAGCTAAACATAAAGATAAGGAAGAAGAAAGCCATCCAGGGCTGCGACTTGCTGAGGCCCGCGAGCTCCGAAATATCCTCAACCATGCCGTCACGATGACGCATCGAGAGAATGCAGGCAAAGGTGCCGATATTCATCACGACATAGATCGACATATAGATCAGGACACCCCGCACTCCTTCTTCGGTCCCTGCGGCAAGGCCAACAAGCGCATAGCCGATGTGTCCGATGGAAGAATAGGCCATCAGCCGTTTGATATTCTTCTGGTTGATCGCGGCAAAGGCACCAAGGATCATGGAGGCGATGGAGACAAATACAATAATCTGCTGCCACTGTTCGACCAGCTCGCCAAAAGGTGTCACGAAGACACGCAGGAACAGGGCGATCGCCGCTACTTTCGGCGCAGCGGCGAAAAAGGCGGTGACCGGCGTCGGCACCCCTTCATAAACGTCTGGCGTCCACATATGGAACGGCGCAGCGGACACCTTAAAGGCAAGGCCCGCAATC
>CALEMG010000525.1 GCA_937910835.1 uncultured Alphaproteobacteria bacterium
CTCATCCTTCGCCCGAAAATTCGTACGCCCGCAATCAAGCTGCATATCGGCCGGACCTTCTTTGGCTGGGCCGGTGTCAGTCTTATGTTTGCGGCGGTCGTTCGAATTCCGGTTTCTGATGCCACGGCCATCAGCTTCCTCAATCCGGTGTTCGGGATGCTCCTCGCCATTCCGTTGCTGGGGGAGCGTGTTGGACCTATACGCTGGAGCGCAGTGGCCATCGCCTTTGTCGGGGCGGTTATCCTGCTGCGCCCGGGCAGCTCCGCTTTTGATCCGGCGGCCTTCATTGCATTGCTCGCGGCCTTCTGTATGGGCATTGAGGTAATCCTGATCAAGAAGTTGACAGGCCGCGAATCGCCTTTGCAAATTCTGATTATCAATAACTGTATCGGTGCGGTTATCGCCTGTTCCGCCGCGAGTTTTTTTTGGTCGGCCCCGACGATGGCGCAATGGGGTGCATTGGCAGCGATCGGCTTTGTGATGCTCTCTGCGCAATCGCTATTTATCCAGTCAATGCGGAGTGGGGATGCCAGCTTTGCGCTCCCGTTTTCCTATTCCACGCTGATATTCGCGACGATCTATGATTTCTGGATATTTGGCGCTATTCCGGGATGGGTCAGTGTTCTTGGTGCGGCCGTTATCCTCTCCGGCGCCTTGTTACTTGGATGGCGGGAAATCGTGCTGAGTCGGCGGCAATCCAATGAGGAGAGACGCTTTTAGTCTCTCGAATAACCCTCAGGAGGCGAGCGCATTTTCAAACAATTTCCCAAACCCGTTGACCCGGCTGTTGTTCTTCATCAATTGAAGGCAATGCCAGGCCAGCGCCTGATTGCTGGTAACCACGGGTTTGCCGAGTTTCTGCTCGACTTCCTCAATCACGAGGGAGGATCGGATCGCCGTGCAGGAAATAAAGAGAGCGTCCGCGTTGGGATCGCAGACTTGCTGAGCAGCTTCCGCTATGGCGGTGGGCGGTAGGCCTGTCATCTTGATATCGTCATCAAGGCCAAAGCCTTCGATGTTCAGGATATCGAAGCCCTCAGTTTTAAAATTATCCGCGACTGCCGCGTTCACCGCATCTTCATAGGGCGTCAGGATAGATATTTTCTTGGCACCGAATGTTCGAAGGGCTTCGCTTGCGGAGAGAATGGGGTTAGTGCAGGGAACGCTAGGTTGCGCAATCTGGATAAGCCGCTCCAGCTCTTGACCGCCGATCGCTGCCGTCCCGGAGGTGCAGCCATAGATCACCACATCGACGCCGAGGCCGGGCAGCAGGCCGCCCGCCGCGCGGGTAATATCGCCCGCCATCGCGCGTAAATTCTCGATGGTCAGAGGGTTGGCGTTGAGCACACGGTTGGTGAAAAGATCAACGCCTTTGGGCAGTATTCGGCGGAGGTCTGTTTCGCTGTTGTAATCCGTTGCCAGTGCCACCAGACCGATCCTGCCGCCCGGGGCGATGTCTTCCAAGTTATAAGATATGTTCATGTTGTTCATCCTATCACAGGCAGTTCCGGTGCGGCGCGGCGACTCAAGAGACGCGCGCCATCCTCGGTTATTACAATATTCTCTTCATGCACCATCTCTTTGCCGGGCGCAAACGCCATTCCTGGTTCCAGCGTGAGCACAACGCCGGGTTCCAGCGGTGTCATATCATCCGCTGTGTTGGACGGCCATTCGGTGAGTTCCATCCCGAGCCCATGCCCGAGACGCCCGACACTGTTGCCGAGGGCGCCGCCAGCCTCCATCACGGTCCACATTGCCGCCCAGACATCGCTGGTGGTCGCGCCGGGGCGGGCGACGGCGAAACCTGCATCTGTTGCGGCATAGACGGTTTCATAGGCGCGGCGAACATCGTCATCGGCATATCCGAAGGCGAAGTTCCGGTCGAAGTCACAGAAATATCCGTCAAACGTCGTTCCGGTATCGATGATAAGGACATCTCCCGGCTCGATAATGCGGTCGGTTGGTCCCATGATGATGCTGTCATAGCCGCCCGGGCCGGAGCCGGAAATAAGGTAAGGCGTTGTATCGGCACCACGCTCCAGCAAATCAATACGCATCCGGTGACAGTTTTGTCGCTCACTCTCCCCGGCCTTTAGAGACTTCGGAAGATCTTCGAATACATCGGAGGTGAGGTCGCAGATATAATGGATCTTCTCGATCTCCGCCACCGACTTTACATAGCGCAATTGATGAAGGAGGAGGGAAGCATCGGCAATCTCAAAGGACGCGAGGTCTTCACGCAGTTTCTGAAAATCGCCTGCCGGCATCCGCAAGATGCTCTCATGGCCGAGCGGCACGCCAATCCGGCCAAACCGCCTCGGGAGCTGTAAAATTACGTCGCGGAGGAGGGTGATACCGTCGTCCGCCGGGCGCGGCGCAGGCCATGTATGGATATCCTCAAGCCAGGTCCCCGCCATCCCAGCAGCCCCGATCTCCGGGATTACAGCGATTGGCTTGCCATTCAGGGGCAGGAGGACAAACCATGGCCGCGTCGGGCTTTCCCAGAACTGGGTGAAAAAACCGGTGAAATAGCGCACATCCGGTTCGGTTGTCAGGAGAATGATATCCAGTTTCTCGGCATGCATGCGGGCCTGCACCTTCTGCATCCGGCTTTCAAATTCGCTGCGTTCAAATCCGCGGTTCGGGAGGGGGAGCATGGATCGAATAGTCTCCTCTTATATGACTGATGGCCCGTCGGAGAATTTAGCAACTGGCGGGGCCTCATGTATTGTGACGGCGGGGGCTTCGCGCTGCAATCGTTCAATGTCGACAAGGCAGGTAAGGGCGCTGGGACCGGCGGCGATCTCTGACGTTGGAAAATCCCGTGTCAGTACATTTGGATTGCCATGTTTGCAGCATCCGGGTTCATTCTCCAGATCCGGATCATACCAGGCTCCCGTCGCCATCATGATAACGCCGCGAAGCAGGCCCGGATCAAACTGCGCGGCGCTGAGACAGGCCCCGCGATCATTGAAGAGCCTGACAAGGTCACCTTCTTCTATGCTTCGCGCGCGTGCATCATCCGGGTGCATCCGACAAGGCTCCCGCCCCTTGATTTTGCCAGCCCGGCTATGAGCGCTTTGGTCAAGTTGGCTGTGCAGGCGGCGGCTCGGCTGATGGGTTACGAGATGCAGGGGGTATTTTTCTACCAAGGTGGCGCCCAGCCATTCATCCGGTGCCTGCCAGATGGGATGTCCGGGATTGTCCGCGAGACTGAAAGAGGCAATTCTCTCGCTGAATATCTCAATCCTGCCAGAAGGTGTGGGCAGGGGTTTTTCCACTGGATTGGCGCGAAAGCTTTTCAACATAACCGTCGGCTCATGAGGAAGGGTGAGTTTATAGATTCCCGAGGCGCGGAAGCTTTCATAATCCGGAAGGCCGTGGCCAAACTCTTTCCCGCGTTCCCGGCTTTCCTCATAAAGATGACGGAGCCAGTCTTCCTCGCTCCGGCCGCCGGTAAAGGCCTGTTCGAAGTCGGGAGCGCTTTCCCCTTTTGCGGTCATGCGACGAGCAAGAGCGGCAAAAATATCGTGATCATTGCGCGCCATGGCGAAGGGTTCGGCC
>CALEMG010000526.1 GCA_937910835.1 uncultured Alphaproteobacteria bacterium
TCAACCGGGTGACGCAGCATTTCTCGCCCGAAGCGCAAAATGTCATGCAGGACAGCGGCGGGAACCTTATCCTCTGTTACTTCAATCGCGGTCTCTATCATCGACAGAGTAAATCCCTTAATTCCGTATCCGTAGAATTCGAGGTTCCGACGCTCTGCCTCCAACAGACGTTCTGTTATATGATCGCTTTCAGCAAAGTCATTGAGCAGCGCCGCAAATTTTTCCTCCGTCATGCGGAAAAAATATTCGTTTTGCCAAAGGGTGTCATCGGCATCGAAACCAATGACTGTCAGTGAGTTAGAAGCCATTTTGCAATACAGTTTTTAAAGATAGCAATGGATATCCGGAATTATTCCGCCGCCCGGTCTGGAATAATCTTACCGGGATTCATAATGTTATTCGGGTCAAGCGCATGTTTTAGCGCAGCCATCACGTCGACAGCATCGCCATGTTCCATATACATATATTTCTTCTTGCCGAGCCCTACGCCATGTTCCCCGGTACAGGTTCCGTCCATGGAAAGTGCACGCTCGACCAGGCGAGCGTTGAGACGCTCCGCTTCCTCTAGCTCCTCCGGGTTTTCTTTCTTGATTACGAATGAAAGATGAAAATTGCCATCCCCCACATGCCCAACCAGAGGCGCTACCAGGAAACTGTCGGCAAGGTCCCTCTTTGTCTCAAGAATGCAGTCGGCAAGACGCGAGATCGGAACACAGACATCCGTAGCCCAAATCTGCGCCCCATTTCGGAGCGCCATGGCTGCATAGGCCGCATCGTGGCGGGCTTGCCAGAGTTTTGTGCGCTCTTCCGCCTGGGTCGTCCATTTAAACCCTTCCGCACCAAACTCGGAACAAATGGCGCTCACCTGCTCCGCTTGCTCTTTCACGGAGGCTTCGCTTCCATGAAACTCAAGGAATAATGTCGGCTGAACCGTCAGGTCCAGATTGGAATAGCGATTCACCGCATCCACCTGCACTTCGTCCAGAAGCTCGATCCGAGCGACAGGAATGCCGCTCTGGATCGTCAGAATCACGCTCTGTATGGCTCCTTCGATATCCGGAAAGGAAACAGTCGCCGCCGATATCGCCTCAGGGATACCATAGAGCTTAAGCGTAATTTCGGTAATGATGCCAAGCGTCCCCTCCGATCCGATATAGAGTTTGGTCAAATCATAGCCCGCCGCGCTCTTCTTGGCCCGGTGCCCGGTCGAGATGACCCGTCCGTCCGGAAGCACAACTTTAAGGCTCAGGATATTCTCCCGCATCGTTCCATAACGCACGGCGTTGGTTCCCGACGCCCGCGTGGACGCCATGCCGCCAATAGAGGCATCCGCACCGGGATCGATCGGGAAGAACAGGCCGGTATCGCGCAAATATTCGTTGAGTTGCTTGCGTCGGACCCCCGGCTGCACCGAGCAATCGAGATCTTCCGGGCTCACCCGCAGAATTTCATTCATATCGTTAAGATCGATTGAAACGCCCCCGGAAACAGCATTCACATGCCCCTCCAGCGAGGTGCCCGCTGCAAACGGAATAACGGGAACCTTATGCGCTGCACAGATTGAGACAATGCGAGAGACTTCTTCCGTGCTTCTAGCGAAACAGACGACGTCAGGCGCCTTCGGGAAATGCCAGCTTTCGTCCTTCCCATGCTGTTCACGGACGGCTGCGGCAGTTGAACAGCGCGATCCAAGAATTTCCGTCAATTCGGAAATCACCTGGTCCATTTCCGGATGTCTGCTCGTCATGATAGCTCCCTTTTTACTCCGCCGACTGGGGTGGTCAGCCACTTTCTTTAACAGTATCATATAATCTACCGTCCAATTAAAGGAAGAAGAATTAAGGACTAATAATGAACGAAATCCCCATGACCCTGATCCATGAACAACCCGTCCTCCCGGAATGGATTGACCACAATAATCACATGAATGTGGCGTACTACGTGCTGATATTCGACCATGCGCTGGATGAATTTCTCGACGAGATCGGGCTCACCCGGGAGTATCGCAATTCAGAGAACCGTACCGTCTATGTGCTGGAAACGCATGTCACCTATATTCAAGAGGTGCATGAAGGCGATGCATTGAAAATGTATGTGCGGGTCCTGGATTGTGACGAAAAGAGAATGCACCTTTTTCTGGAAATGCGCCACCGCGACAAAGGCTTCCTTGCCGCTACGTCCGAACAGATGATCATGCATCTAAGTACAGAAGATGGACCGAAGGCCGCCCCTATGCCCGAATTTCTGCAATCACGCCTGCAGGAATATAAAGATCGGTTTGCGAATGCACCTCTGCCGCGTCAGGCCGGCGCCGTGATTGGTATCCGGCGCAAAACATAAAAAAAACACCGCCCGATGAGGCGGTGTTTCTTCAAAAATCCTGAGTACCTGGTTGGCGAGTTCAGGCGGCATGGCTGTTTGCCGCAGAGCTATTGCCAAGCTTAGCGATCAGGTAGTCGACATTCTCGCCATCGAACTCATCCTGGAAGTGAGTCAAAACGCGTTCGATAACCTGGTTGCGGTAACGTTCCCGGTCTCCCGGAGTACCGTCGAAATCCAGTTCGGTGGCCACCTCCAGCCCAACTTTCATAATCTGTTGCAAGCCGCCCGGGATATTTGATTTTTCACAGAGCTGCTTTAGCCCGTTTCCGCCCACGTCACTCACCAGAATATGCACATTCGAGACCGCGATATTCGCATATTTCGCCATGGCGGTTTCAAAGAAATCGACATCCCCAACGCAGAGAGCCCTCAAGATAATTGTCGGGGTCAGCCGGTTGTTCTCAAATAGCTGATCGATTAGGTCAACATGATCGGAATGTCTGGCGCCGTCCTTGATAAAGCCGATCATTGTCTTTTCACGGCTTTCCAGAATGAGGTCCGTCGCCATGCTGGGGGACATTTCGTGATGCGTCACAAGATGTTCACGGAGTTTGTCCGACACCATCGTCACCAAGCGTTCCGTAACCGTGATCGGCAGCTTGTTCCGATGGGCCATTGGCTCCTGTATCTTCTCGCTCTCGCCAAACTGGTCGAGTACCTTTTCATAGGTGGCATCAGAGATTTCAGCGCCGTCATTTTGCATAAGCGTTGCAACAACATCCTCTGATCCGCTATCGGCCAACTTTTCGGAAACAGCTTCCGATACGACATCCCTGTTTGCCACAGCGATCTGGTGCAAATCGGACTTGGAGTTGATGATGTCAAAGAGGTCTTCGTCAGTGAGCGCGCTTGAGAAACTAAGCATAGGGGTCGCCACATCGGCGATATCGCTCGCCAGTGTCTTCGCAATATCGCGTGGCAAGTCCGGAACCGATTTTAAGGTTTCCGCGAGCGTCTGGCGCACCAGAACCTCGGCATCACTCACAAGAATACGGAAAATTTCTTCGGCTTCACGACGTTCTGTTTCGCTAAAACCTGCATCCGTCATACTTCCTGCGATCTTCTCGACTGTTTCCGCCCGCGCTGTTGCGGAGCGATCGTTAAGCAGTCGCTCAACATCTGCTGGACTTAAAGAACCGTTATTAGACACGTTGGCTCCAGTGTTTTGAGTTGTTCGGAAACTTCACTCTGGCCAAATTATGTTAATATTTCCTTAATCCGGCCGGCCTTCGATGACTTCTTTTACAGCACGGATCTGATCTTCAACGGTGATATTCAGGTAGCTAGTAATCTCCAGATCCCGGTCCTCAAAGACATCCATGTCGGGAGTTTTGGACCGCCACTCGATAATTTTCAAATCGCGGGCGATTATCAGCTGCTCAATTTGCGGACGAAACAACACCAACATCGCAGTTAGCCAGCGGTTTGCTGGCCAGGAGGGAGAGCAGTGATCAATGATAAAACCATCCAACATATTGATAACATCCGCCTTATCATACCAGTTTTCCCCGGTCACCCAGCGGTTTGTGGTAAATAACGCAATCGGAAAGCCCGCACTGTCCATAGATATGGCAATCAGATGGCAGATAATTTCATCTTCTTCGGTCGGCCATTCGGCCTCCCCGCTGTAGGGTACCGGCTTTACATCTTCCTTCATGCCTTTTTTACGCAGGAAAGTATGAAAATGCCCGTGCTCCCCCTCGCGATGGGCATGATAATAATATTGAGCGTGGGTTTCGCCATCATAGACATCGCCTTCGGGATAATGGTCCCATTCATAGAATGTCCCCTGCCCTTTCAGGATTTCGCTGACAATATTCGCGTTGCCCTTCTTAAGCACACGATAGCATTCCAGGATTTCATCCGCCGCAGCATTCATTCGGGCAAGCCATTCCGATGGCAACGCTCTTAATGCGGCGCGTAATTCTTTTGAGGTTTTTATCATTCCGCTCGTTGCTTTATTTCCAAGATTATCAATCTTGTTCATTTTATTCCCTCTTCTTCCATTACCAAGCGGAATCCGATCAGTATATGTTTCAATGTTGCAGGCCGTGTG
>CALEMG010000527.1 GCA_937910835.1 uncultured Alphaproteobacteria bacterium
CCAAAGCCGAGCCACCCAAGCTCTGTCTCCAGCTTGCGGCGGTCCTTCTCGGCAAGCTCCCGCCGGAGCGCGAACAGGAACAGCCAGTTACCGTCCCATGAGATATCCCCTGCGGCATAGATGCGCGTGGTTGCCTCGGCGAAGCGGTGCGCGCCGGTTTCTGTCAGGCGGTAGAAGCTGCGCCGTCCGATTTGATTTGACGACAGCATTCCTTCTTTCTGCAGGCGGAAGACGGCGGTGCGCACGACCCGTTCGTTCAGGCCGAGCGGTGCGACAAGATTAATCAGGCTGCCCAGCCAAACTGCCCCGCCATGGGGCGCAACCGCATCGCCCCAGACGGTGACGAGCAGGGATTTCGCCTTCAAATCCAGCTTTTTGAACAGGGGCGTAACCAGCGGATCAATGATTGCCGGATTATTCATGCGGCCTCCCTGTGGTCGCGGCAAAAGGACAAGTCCTTGATCCAGCTTGATTGCGCCAATTTTTACCCTTAGCTTCTTGTTTTGATTTTCCAGTTTATCCTTTATAGTCTGTTCCAATCCTAAGCGACAAGAGGGGCGGCGGTCCAGCGACCATGCAAAATCTCGACAAGATAGAACTGCTGAGTGAACTCACACCTCAGGAGCGGGCGGATATTGCCGCTAAATGCGCCTGGCGGACTTACGATGCGAATGAGCAGATTTTGGAAAGATCCACTGACAGCCGCGATATGTATTTCGTGGTCACCGGCAGCGTCAATATCGTCAATTACGGCGTGTCGGGTCGGGAGGTAACCTACGCCACCGTGGGCGAGGGGCAGTATTTCGGCGAACTCTCGGCGATTGACGGGCGCGCACGCTCGGCCAATGTGGTGGCGAGTTCGCGCTGCCTGCTGGCAAGCCTTAGCCCGGAGCTTTTCCGTGACCTGCTGATGCGTAACCCGGTGATCATGATGGCCGTGTTGCAGCGGCTCGCGCGGATTATCCGCATCAATGATGATCGCATCCTCGATCTTTCAACCTTGGGCGCGGTGCAGCGGGTCTGTCAGGAACTCCTGCGCATGGCGGAGGCTGATCCGGTGACGGCCAACAGTTGGCTTATCTATCCGATGCCGACCCAGAGCGTGATTGCGAGCCGGGTCTCGACAACGCGCGAGACGGTGGCGCGCGTACTTGGCCAACTCGGCCATGAGGGCATGGTCCTGAAAAAAGGCAAGACGCTTTACCTGAAGGACAAGGGCGCGATTGAGGATTATATCAAGACCCTGGCGATGACGCCGAGCCAGAGCAGCCGCTAATTGCCCCTGTAGATCACGACCGGCTGATCGTTACCGCTTTCACAAGTGCCCAGACGGGCGAGTCCTTTTTGAGCTTCATTTCCTCGAAGGATTTGCGGGTGATCCGGGCCGTCAGCGGGAAGCCGACATCGAGGAGCAATTCCTCCATCCCTTCCGCGCCGCTGCAATGATCGACAAGGCGTCCCTTGAACCGATTGAGGATGGAGAGGGATTTCGGCTCCGTCTTGGCGAGGGCGATATCGCGCGCCCGGATACGCAGGCGGACTGTCGTGCCAATCTCTTTCGCGCTGCCCGTGATATAGAGCTTTCCGCCGCTCTCCGTCTCCAAGATGAGCATATGATGACCGGGATCATAGGCGGTGACCCGGGCCTCGATCAGCGTGCCCGCGTCATAACCCCCGGCGTAGGGGATCAGATCGAGCCGGCTCAGAATATCGCCCACCGGGCCGACGGCCTTCATCTCTCCCTTGTCGAGCAACAGCAGAGAATCGGCTAGGCGGGTAATCTCCTCAATCGAGTGGGAGATATAAAGTGTGGTAAGATTGAATTCTGATTTCAAATCTTCGATCAGGGGCAGGATTTCCGCTTTTCGCGCGTCATCGAGGCTGGAAAGCGGCTCGTCCATGATCAGGATTTTCGGATTGCTGAGAAGCGCCCGACCGATGGCGACCCGCTGACGTTCCCCCCCGGACAGGGAGGCGGGCTTGCGATTCAACAGCGCATTGAGACCGAGGATATCGACAACCTTCTCGAAGGAGGCGGGCGCCGCCTTCCCGGCGCGCCGACCGCTACCATAGGTGAGATTGCCGCGCACGGTGAAATGCGGGAACAGGCGATGTTCCTGAAAAACAAAACCGATATGCCGCTTATGCACCGGAACATTGATATTCTTTGCGCTGCTGAACAGCGTCCGTCCGGCAATCTCGATATGCCCCTCATCGGGGGTGATCAGCCCGGCCAGCATCTTTGCGAGGAGCGTCTTGCCCGCACCGGAAGGGCCGAAGAGGGCGGTCAGCCCGGCTGCGGTATTGAATTCCGCGCTCAAATGAAAGCGGCCGAGGGATTTTTTGAGGCGGATATCGGCCATCAGAGATTGCCTCCCAACCGGTGGACCGACCGGCGGGTCAGCCATTCGGAAAGGGCAATCGCGGCGAAGGCGAGGACAACCGAGATAATAACCAGCCGCCAGACAGCTGTTTCCGCGTTCGGCGTCTGTAACAACGAATAAATGGCGAGCGGCAGGGTCTGTGTCTCGCCGGGGATATTGGCGACAAAGGTGATCGTCGCGCCAAACTCCCCGAGTGCACGGGCAAAGCCAAGGGTCATCCCGGCGAGAATGCCGGGAAGGATCAGTGGCAGGGTAATGGTGAGGAATACCATGAACGGTGACCGGCCAAGGGTGAGGGCGGCAATTTCAAGATTCTGGTCAACCGCCTCGATCGCCTGACGGATGGCGCGGGTGATAAAGGGGAAGGCCATCACGGCAGTGGCCACGACCACGCCCTTCCAGTTGAAGATGAGGGAAATGCCGAAATGTTCCAGCAGCCAACCACCGACCGGCCCGCGATTGCCAAGCAGGACCAGCAGAAAATAGCCGACCACCACCGGCGGCAGCACGATCGGCAGATGCACCAGCACGTTAAGTGCTGTCTTGCCATAAAACTCCTTCCGGGCCAGCAGCCACGCCATCAGGAGGGCGGGAAGCAGCGAAATGCCGACGCACCAGAGCGCGACTTTCAGGGAAAGCAGGATTACCTCCAGCTCTGCCGGGGAGATGCTCATGCGCCGGGGGTCTTGTCCCCGTAGCTCTCCTCGGGGGAAATCTCCACCTCGCTTATAATCTCGGCCTTGCCGTCCCGAATGCTGGTGAAAAAGCAGTTATGGCGGCCGGTATGGCAGGCAACGCCGGTCTGATCAACGAGCAGGAGAAGTGTATCGCCATCGCAATCAATGCGGAAATCGATAAGCCGCTGCACATGGCCGGAGGTTTCGCCCTTGCGCCAAAGCTTCGCCCGCGAGCGCGACCAATAGCAGACCTGTCCTTTTTCGAGGGTGTCGAGCACGGCCTCACGGTTCATCCAGGCCATCATCAGGACTTCGCCCGTGTCATGCTGTTGCGCAATCGCAGGTACAAGACCGTTCGCGTCAAAGGTAATTCTGTCCAGTATGTCGCTGTCCATGTAAAAATTTCACCTAAATTTATCGAATCACTTACCGATTCGTCATATTTTACTATTTTGCCGCGTTTAGTCGATCAAACCCGCTCTTTAAATCTGCAATCAGGTCATCGACTGCTTCCAGCCCGACATGATCCCGTATCAGCTGATTTGTATTGTCTCATTTTTTGGCGGTCCTTGCTCTTTTCGGTTCAGCGGGAATGATCAGGCTTTCATACCCACCCCAGGATGATCCCATACCGAAAAGTTCCAGATGATCGAGAAAGGCGGCAAGCGCCTCGTTGGATACTTCATGAAGTCGGAATGAGAACAATCCGGAGGCGCCAAGGAAGTCGCGTTTCCAAAGGGCATGGCCCGGATCATCCGGCAGGGCGGGATGGAAAACCTCTACCACTTCCTTGCGGCCTTTCAACCATTCGGCGATGGCTATTGCATTTTCCATATGCTGTTTCAGGCGCACGGACAAGGTGCGGATGCCGCGCTGGGCCAGATAGACGTCATCAGGGCCGGTTGTCTGCCCAAGCAGATTCGCCCCCTTCTGCAAGGTAGGCCAGCAATCCTTTGTCGTCGTGACAAGGCCGATCATCACATCACTGTGACCGACGATATATTTCGTGCCCGCCTGAACCGAGACATCGACGCCATGGTCGAAGGGTTTGAAGAACAGCGGAGAGGCCCAGGTGTTGTCCATCACGACCAGTGCATCCCTTGAATGCGCTACGTCCGCGATGGCCGGGATATCCTGCATCTCGAAGGTGAGGGAGCCCGGCGCCTCGACATAGACGAGGCGCGTGTTGGGGCGCATCAAATCGGCGATCCCTGCGCCGATTTTCGGATCGTAATAGGTTGTCTCCACCCCGAAGCGTTTCAGATATCCATCACAGAAAGAGCGGACAGGACTATAGACGGTATCAAGCATCAGAATATGGTCGCCCGTCTCGACGAAAGCGAGGATCGCATTGGCGCAAGCCGCCATGCCGGAGGGAAAAACCTGTGCGCGATAGCCGCCTTCCAGCTCCGCAACCGCATCTTCGAGAGACCATGTGGTCGGTGTGCCGAGACGGCCGTAGGAGACAACCCGTTCTCCGGAGGCACGGGCAACATGGGCTTCCTGCCGCGCCTTCAATGACGGAAAGAGAACGGTCGAGGCGTGATAGACCGGTACGTTTACGATGCCGAAATTGGACTCTGGATCGCGTCCGGCGGTAACAATTTTTGTTTCATCTTTCATGGGAAGGATCAGCCTGCTGATTTGTTTTTGCGATTGCTATTTGCATATAGGATTGGCGGCCAAGTTAAAAGTGCAAATTTTTTCGGCAATGACGCTGCGTAAAGTATTTTTTTTCGCACTTGCAGCAAATTTTTACATTGACGCATGTTACAAAAATATTATCGTCAAAGACTTAGAAGGTCATGATAAGACAGATTGTGATCTTCAGGCGTAATTCACTCAAGTGCTCAGGATAAGGGTATAGTACTTAAGAGAAGTATGTGATTTACCAGAAAGAATATTGAGACTTAATCAATGGACAGGAAGGTCATTTCATGAAAAAAGCGAGTTTTATTGCTGTCGCTACAGCAGCTACTTTTATGGCGACAGCGGCAACCGCAGCGACTTTGGACGACGTGAAAGCCAAAGGCTTTATCCAATGTGGTGTTACAACGGGTCTTGCCGGTTTTGCTGCGCCTAACAATGACGGTAAATGGGAAGGCTTTGACGTGGACTTCTGCCGCGCGATGTCTGCCGCCGTCTTCGGGGATCCGGAAAAAGTCAAATACACACCGACAACGGCAAAAGAGCGTTTCACCGCCTTGCAGTCCGGTGAAATCGACGTGCTGGCCCGGAACACAACCTGGACCTTCAGCCGCGACGTTAACCTCGGCTTCGAATTTGTCGGTGTTAACTACTATGACGGCCAGGGCTTCATGGTCAAAAAGTCTCTTGGTGTGAAATCCGCACTTGAGCTTGATGGCGCCCGGGTCTGCGTGCAGTCCGGTACGACCACCGAACTCAACCTTGCCGACTATTTCACGGCCAATGGCATGAAGTACGACTCAGTCGTTTTCGACACGGCAGACGAAGTTCGTGAAGCGTATCTGAAAGATACCTGCGACGTTTACACAACTGACCAGTCCGGCCTCTATGCACAGCGTTCGGTGATCGCCGATCCTGAAGCGCATATCGTTCTGCCGGAAGTGATCTCGAAAGAGCCGCTTGGCCCGCTCGTCCGTCACGGCGACAACCAGTGGGGTGATATTGCTCGCTGGACGTTGAACGCGATGATCGAGGCAGAAGAGTTGAACGTCAGCTCCGCCAATGTCGATGATCTGAAGGCAAACACCAAGAACCCGGGCATCCAGCGTATGCTGGGCACTTCCGGTGATCTCGGGCAGCAGCTCGGCCTCACCAACGAATGGGCTTATAATATTATCAAGAATGTCGGCAACTATGGCGAAAGCTTTGCCCGCAACCTTGGTGAGGGGACAGCCCTTAACATTGCTCGCGGACTGAACGCACAGTGGAACAAGGGAGGCATCCTCTACGCACCGCCACTGCGCTAAGGTCAGGTTTGCTAATGAAGTAATGGAAAAGAGTACATGTCCCGTCACCGGTGCATATGTACTCTTTTTCTTTTTAGCGGCCACGAGTTCTAGTAATGCCTGGGGAGGTAACAGTGTATGACCACAGACGTACAAGGTTCGACATCCAGCGATAGCATGTTGAGGGACCCGAAGGTCCGGGCGATCTTCTATCAGATTCTCGTCATCGTTCTCTTCATTTTATTCGTTGCCTATGTTGGACATAATACAGCTGTAAATCTGGAAAAACGCGGCATCGCGTCCGGGTTTAATTTCTTGAGCCAGCCTGCGGGCTTTGGCATCGGTATTGTCCTTTTAATGGATTATGACAGCCAGACATCAACCCATCTTGATGTTCTGATCATCGGTATTATCAATACTCTCGCCGTGTCGGTGTCCGGCATTTTCCTTGCGACCATCATCGGTTTTATCTTTGGTGTTTTGCGGCTGTCCAAGAACTGGATCGTCAACAAGATCGCCGCCGTGTATATCGAGGTTATCCGCAATATTCCGCTGCTGGTGCAGCTGATGTTCTGGTATTTCGCGGTTCTGTCCGTGCTGCCGCTGGTTAAAGACAGTATTCATATCGGCGATAATTTCCTGATCAACAACCGCGGTGTCAGCTTTCCAGCCATCATCCCGTCAAGCGGGTTCTGGCTTATTACGGTGGCGCTTTTGGTGGCCATCGTCCTCTGCTTTGTCATCAGCAAATGGGCGCATAAGCGGCAGGACCTGACCGGTCAAACGTTTCCCGTCTTCTGGGCGAGTGTCGGCCTGATCATCTTTCTGCCGGTAATTGCCTCGCTGATCATGGGTAATCCGTTCGAAATCAATTATCCGGAATACGGCCGGTTCAGTATCACGGGAGGCTGGTCGCTTGAGCCGGAGTTCCTCGCGCTATTGCTGGGATTGGCGATCTATACTGGCGCCTTCATCGCCGAGATTGTCCGCTCAGGCATCAACGCGGTGAGCCATGGCCAGACAGAGGCGGCGCACTCTCTGGGCCTGAGCCCGGGTAAGACGACCCGCCTTGTGGTTCTGCCACAGGCGCTCCGTGTAATCGTTCCACCCTTGACGAGCCAATATCTGAATCTTGTCAAGAACTCGTCGCTCGCCACCGCCATCGGTTATGCGGATATTACGGCTATCTTCGCCGGAACGTCGCTCAACCAAACCGGTCAGGCGATCGAGTGTATTATGATCACGATGTTGTTCTACCTGTCCATAAGCCTCCTGATTTCGATGTTTATGAACTGGTATAATAAACGCATTGCATTGGTGGAGAGATAAGATGGCAATAGTTAAAACAGAACGCCACGAAGATCTGCCGCCTCCGGTCAGCCAAACCGGCGTGATCGGCTGGATGCGGGAGAATTTATTCTCCAGCCCGTTGAACGCGTTGCTGACAGTGGTCTCAATCTATGTGGTTTGGTGGGCCTTGAGCGGAATAGTTTCTTACGCCTTCATCAATGCCAACTTCGCCGGGGAAACCCGGGAGGATTGCACCGGAACCGGGGCCTGCTGGGTCTTTATCAAGGCCCGCTTCGGGCAAATTATGTACGGCTTTTATCCCGTGGAGGAACGCTGGCGCGTCGATGTCGGCTATGTCCTCGCGGCGATCGGGCTGTTCCTGGTCCTGTCCGACTTTGTGAAGAACAAGAAATGGCCGGCGGTCTATATGTTCGTGTTCGTACCGGTCGTCTGCTACTTCCTGTTTTACGGGGGGTATTTCGGTCTGGAAGTAGTCGAAACCTCCCAGTGGGGCGGGCTCTTCCTGACCTTGGTGCTGGCATCGGTGTCGATTTTCGTCTCCCTGCCACTGGGTATTGTCCTCGCGCTCGGCCGTCGATCGACCATGCCGATTGTGCGGATGCTCTGCGTGGGCTTTATTGAGTTTGTCCGCGGTGTACCGCTGATTACGGTGCTCTTCATGGCTTCGGTCATGCTACCGCTGTTCCTGCCCGAGGGCGTGAACTTCGACAAGCTCATCCGCGCGCTGGTCGGTATGTCGCTCTTCTCCGCGGCCTATATGGCCGAGGTGGTGCGGGGCGGCCTGCAAGCGATCCCCAAGGGCCAGATGGAGGCGGCGAAACGCCTCGGTCTTGGATATTGGC
>CALEMG010000528.1 GCA_937910835.1 uncultured Alphaproteobacteria bacterium
GCGGAAATTTCTGCCTAATCCGGCAAGGCGCCGAAAGACATGTCAAGAAGATCCCCTAGTTCCATTGCAGAGATATCACCGCCAAAACCGATCAGCATGTTATCCTTACCCAGTCGCGCCCGGGCAAAAGTAGCGAGATCGTCACGGGTGATCGCCGCCATCGTGTCGATTGTTCCTTCGGATGGCTGAGCATAGGGATGATCCCCAAAAGCCAGTTCAAACCAGGCCCGCCCCGCAAGGCTGTTCGGATCGGAGAGTTTTCGGTTGAGCGAGGCAAGGATTTGCCCGCGAATACGCTCCACCGGTTCTTCATCGAAACGCGGATTCGTAATGGCAAGGCCGAAGAGACGAAATGCCTCTTCGGTATTTTCACTTAGCGTCTTGAGGCTGCCCGAAAAACTATCCTTGCTGTCATCAAAGCCGAGCTGTATGGCAAGATCAGAAAGACTTTCCTGAAAGGCTTTGCTGTCGAATTCCCCGGCGCCTTCATCCATAGTAGAAGAAGCAAGATAAGCGAGACCCGCCTTATCTGAGGGATCAAGGCTAGCTCCGCCCCGCCACGCGACATTCATACTAACGATCGGGATGGATGGCTCTTCCACCAGCCAGGCCTTGATACCGCCGGGGCTGGTCACTTCGGTCACCTCAACCGCCCGTGCGGGCAAACTAATCAGGAGAAACAAGGAAACGACGAGCCCGGCCGCGATGGAGCGATAAATCTGCAACATGATTACTCCCTTAACTCTTCACTTGTTCCGGCAGGAGACGCCCGACAACAGATTGCCGTTCATCGAAGACGGCCTTAGCGGCCTTTTGGACGTCCTCCTCGGTCACCTTTGAAATATTCTTTGGCCAATTGATGACTTGGTCAATGGTCTCCCCGCTGGCGAGCGAAGATCCAAGAATGTTCGCCGCTCCGCGAATACTATCCCGTGCATAAATCGCATCGGCGAGAAGCTTTTTCTTTGCGCGGGTCAATTCTTTCTCTGTCACGCCATTATGAATAATATCTTCGACGATGGCATGTATAGCTGCCTCTATATCGTCCAAGCTATGATCAGGGGTCGGGCTGCCATATAGAACGAAGGTGGATTTGTCATAGGAGCCGGAGCGATAGTACGCGCCCGCACTAGTCGCAATTTTCTTGTCAACCACAAGATTATCATAGAGGCGACTGGTCACCCCGCCTCCCAGAATTTGGCTCAAAACTTCAAGCGCCCGAACATTCGTCTGATCCTCACTCCGTGCTGACGGAGCGAGGTAGCTCTGGCGCCAAGACGGTTGACGCACCCGTTTGTCGCTCATCTCGATAACGCGCTTGGCAAGCTGCGGCGGTTCCTGAACACGCTCGCGTTCTGGAATTTCCCCCGCCGCAATAGGACCGTAGTATTTTTCCGCTAAAGCGAACACCTCATCCGCCTTATCATCACCCGCAACAATGAGGATGGCATTATTCGGCGCATAGTAGGTGTCGTACCATTCGAGTGCGTCTTCAGTAGTCAGATTTTCAATCTCATGACGCCATCCAATAACCGGGGTTCCATAGGGATGCGCCAGAAACTGCGCCGCATCGAACTGTTCGCCAAAAAGCGCCGCGGGGTTATTGTCTGTGCGCTGAGAGCGTTCTTCCAGAACAACCTTAAGCTCAGGCGCGACCACCTCATCTGTCAGCTCCAGATTGGCCATCCGGTCCGCCTCCATCTCCATAAAGAGCGGCAGTTTATCCACGCTGACATTCTGGAAATAAGCTGTGTAGTCCTGTGATGTGAAGGCATTCTCCTGCCCGCCATTTTCGGCAACGATCGCGGAAAATTCACCGGGCTGCAGATTCTTCGTTCCCTTAAACATCAGATGTTCTAGGAAATGCGCGATACCGGATTTAAGCGGCTTCTCTTCCGCCGCACCCGCCTTGTACCATACCATATGTGTCACGACGGGGGCGCGATGATCCTCCAGCACGACAACCTGCAAGCCATTATCGAGGGTCGTTACCTTCGGATTGAACAGGGTTGGAATATTCTCTTCGGCGAAAATCTCATTCGGACCGCCGCCAAAACCCAGGCCAAAAATCAAGAGAAAAACAAATAGCGGTCGCATCGGGCTCATGGATAGCCTCCGGTCGCATAAAAACTGTTACTCTAGAATAATGGGTGAGGCACTGGAATTTACAAGACTACACCGCCATTATTTGTAATGATTTTACCAGACAAACTGCTTTCGTCCGATAAAGCAAGAGAAACGGCATCCCCTAGTTAAACAGCCCTTCCAGAAGCGCCCGCTTGCGCCGCTCGATAATCGGGGTTTCCGGGCCGGCCGCAGGATTCTCGCCCAGCGCCGCATTTTCCTGCAACCGCTTTTTCTCCTGCACCGGGTCAACAACAGTACCGAACGGCGGCTGTTCCTGCCAGAACATGATTTTTTCCATAAAGGTTTCATCATTTTCCGCCAGAACAGCGGTTTCAGTATCAACAATCTCACGGATACTCGGGTCAACATTTTCCGCACCTGCCTGACGTAGAAGCGCGAGCTCCCCTGTGGAAACGCCCGCCGCAACCGCATCGCTGTGGGTGACTGGATTCGTATTGGGCTGATTACCAAGCAATGCGGCCTTCGCACTATTCTCGGCGAGAATGTCTTGCGGCCCTTTCTGCCCGGGCGCAGGCGGACGGAGCGAGAAATCCGGCGGGATGATCAGCGGTGCCTTGGTAATGACCGTAAATTCATCTGGTCCTTCCTTTTTCCCAAGACCAAGCGCCTGCTTCGTGCCCTCGCAGCCCGTCAGCAGGACAGCAGACAGCAGAACCAGTCCAGTCAAAAATCTCCCATTACGCATTATATTGAACCCTTCCCTCATGCTGACAATTTATCGGAATTACGTCCCTGAAACAAGTTTTCAAGCAAAATTACGATAACACCGACAACAATGGCCATATCTGCAACGTTAAAGGCCGGCCAACGCATGAAGATCAGATCAAAATCGAAGAAGTCTGCGACCGCCCCAAATCTGACACGGTCAATGATATTTCCAATCGCGCCGCCCAGCACCAGCCCCAAGCCGACAGATAACATTCGATTTGTGGCTTTTCTGAGCCAGAAGAAGACGACAACGGAAATTACGGCAGCAACGGCAACCAGAATCCAGCGCACATTGTCCCCGGCGAACATGCCAAAACTCACGCCTCTATTCCAGACCATCACAAGGTTGAAGAAGCTCGTCACTTCAATCCCAGTCGGATAGCGCGCCATCACATCAATCAGATAAATCTTACTAATCTGATCGACGGCGATAATCACCGCAGCGACAATGAGTCCTAGACGGAGCATGTTGCTCACGCCTCGACTTCTGCCGGTAATGAAGCCACAACATCCGCGCAACGGTGGCACAGGTCATCATAGATGTCATGCGTTCCCACCTCGTCGAGGATTTTCCAGCACCGTTGGCATTTCTCGCCTTCGGCAAGGGCCGGGACCACGGCAACATCGGAAACATCCTCAAGCGTGAAGGCCCCGTCCGGCGCAGCCTCAGTCGAGAGTGCGACGCCGGAAGTGATGCATATATCCGCAAGATCGAACTGGTCAAGCAGCGCCTTATATTCCTCGCTCACATAGACGGTGGGGGAGGCCTGCAGGCTGGAGCCAATCCGCTTCTCACGCCGTTCGATTTCCAGCGCGCCCGTTACCACACGACGGAAAGCTCGCACACTGAACCAGCGATCCATAAGTGCGCCGTTCTCCCACTCCGCCGGAATATCCGGGAACTGGCGCAGGTGAACGCTGCTGTCTTCGCCGGGATAGCGGGTGAGCCAGGTTTCCTCCGCCGTGAAGACCAGCATCGGCGCGAGCCATGCCGTCAGGCAATGGAATAGATGATCAAGGACTGTCCGCGCGGCGCGGCGGCGCACGTCATTTGCGCCGTCGCAATAAAGCACGTCTTTTCGGATATCGAAATAAAACGCCGACAATTCCAATGTGCAGAAATTGTGGATGGCCGTGAAGACACGGCTGAACTCATACACACTGCAGTTTTCGCGGATAAGCTTATCCAGCTCATACAGCCGGTGCAGCACCCACCGCTCAAGTTCCGGCATTTCCGCGACATCGAGCCGTTCGCTCTCATCCCAGCCTTCAAGGTTACCGAGGATGAAACGCAAGGTATTGCGGAGGCGGCGGTAGCTGTCGACCTGCCCCTTCACGATTTCATTGCCGATGCGCATGTCTTCCGAGTAATCGGACGCGACGACCCAAAGACGCAGGATATCAGCGCCATTTTGCTCAATAATCTTTTGCGGCGCCACGACATTGCCGAGTGATTTCGACATCTTGCGTCCCTGTCCATCCATTACAAACCCATGGGTCAAAACGGCGTCATAGGGCGCGCGGTCGCGGGTACCGCAAGATTCGAGCAACGAAGAATGGAACCAGCCGCGATGCTGATCCGTTCCTTCGAGATAGAGTGACGCGGGCCATTGCAGTTCCGGCCGCGCCTCCAGCGTGAAGGCATGGGTACAACCGGAATCGAACCAGACATCGAGAATGTCTTTCGCCATCTCATATTCTTCGGGGTTATAGTCATTGCCAAGGAAGCGCTGAGGCGGCGAATCAAACCAAGCGTCAGACCCCTCCTCTTCCATGATTTGCTCGATGCGCGCATTGACCTTTTCATCACGCAAAAGTTCGCCTGTTTCTTTATGGGTAAAGACCGTGATCGGCACACCCCAAGCCCGCTGACGCGAGAGAACCCAGTCAGGTCGGCCCGCGATCATCGCATGGATACGGTTGCGACCCGACGCTGGGAACCATTTCGTATCATCAATGGCCTTAAGCGCCTTTGTCCGTAGGTCATTCGTCTCCATCGATATGAACCACTGGCTGGTATTGCGGAAAATCAGCGGCGCCTTCGACCGCCAGGAGTGCGGATAGGAATGCACCAATTTGCCACGCTTTAACAAGGCGCCGACTTTCTCAAGCTCATCGGCCACACCTTCATTGCATTTGTAAACATGCTGGCCTGCGAACATCGGCACATGCTCATAGAAAGTTCCGTCCTCATCAACGGTATGCGGCACCTCGATGCCATGCACCATGCCAACTTCATAGTCTTCTTGTCCGTGGCCCGGGGCCGTATGAACGAAGCCCGTACCGGCATCCACCGTGACGTGATCGCCATCGATCAACGGCACATCAAAATCATACCCTTTGCCATGGAAGGGGTGTAGACAGATAACGCCCTTAAAGGCATCCCCCTTGCCACGCCAGATCACGTCGGCGGCAACGATCCCTGCTTCCTTCTTTACTTCTTCGAGAAGTTCCATCGCAACGAACAGCTTCTCGCCAACCACGGCGAGCGATCCTTCGGCCACCTCTTTCACTTCTATCCCGACATACTCCATATCCGGGCCGTAAGAGATTGCGCGGTTCCCCGGCATTGTCCAGGGGGTTGTCGTCCAGATAACGATGGTCCCGCCCATAAATTCTTCCGGGCCGGACTTCACGGGAAAGCGTACATGGATCGTTGTCGACGTATGATCGTGATACTCAAGCTCAGCTTCAGCGAGCGCCGTTTTTTCAACCGGCGACCACATGACCGGCTTCGACCCACGATAAAGCCCACCATTCATCAGAAACTTGTGTAGTTCGCGGACGATCTGAGCTTCGGCATCAAAGCTCATGGTGGTGTAGGGCCGCTCCCAGTCGCCAATAACGCCAAGCCGCTTGAACTCTTCCTTCTGGACGTCGACCCAATGGGTCGCGAAATCGCGGCACTCTTTGCGGAACTCAACAACCGGCACCTGATCCTTATCCTTGCCGGCTTTGCGGTATTTTTCCTCAATCTTCCATTCGATGGGGAGGCCATGACAGTCCCAACCGGGGACATAATGCGCGTTCTTGCCCATCATCTGCTGCGATCGGCTGATCACGTCTTTTAGAATCTTGTTCATCGCATGGCCGATATGCAGATTACCGTTCGCGTAGGGCGGACCATCATGAAGAATGAATTTTTCGCGATCCTTTGACTGTTCTCGCTGACGACCGAACAGGTCCATCTCCTCCCAGCGATCCAGCAGCCCAGGTTCCTTCGCAGGAAGGCCGGCCTTCATTGGGAAATCGGTACGAGGTAAAAATAGCGTCGATTTATAGTCAGTGCTCATCGGGGCAAACTGATCCTAACAGTATCTCAATTTAACGGTAAATCATGCGCGGCGGTTCGCCGCATTCTATTTGGTTTTACCCTGATCATCAGGTGTGAACCTTTATTACCCGGCCTTATATAGCAAAGGCCGGGCTTATAATTCGATCATAGGCGACGCTCCGCCCGGCGAAACAAGCCATATGTATCCATAATTCGGTCATGGCAGGTGTTTTATCAACTCCATGCTCTGCTGTCGAGAAATCAAAGACCGCAAGCACCAAAATCTAACGGTTTTATTTGCCATCGCATCCCATCAATCGGCTTTTTCCGGCAAAAGATACAATCTAAGAAATTCAGGTAGCCGTTTGCGCGCATCCGCGCGCGCTACCGGGTTGGGCCCAACAATCGGAATAACACCCAATGCTGTCGTATATTGCGGCAGTTTCCTTGTCCTGCTGCCAGGGGCATCAAATCCATGATAAGCATCTGGATAGAGCTTGATAGAGACCGGGTTTCCCCTCGCTTTAGCCTCTCCAATAAACTGCGCGCACGGTTCGGGGCGGGTCCAGTTATCGGCCTTACCGTGTAAGACAAGCAAAGGGATATTGGTAGACCAGCTTTGCGGCGCAACTTCCGTGAAAGGTTTGGATTGCAGCCTGTCATTACAAAGCGCCGGATAGAACGCCGCGGCAACAGCAAAATCATGGCGTGGGACTGGATTGGGCCGCGCGACACTCTCACTTACTACCGTAAGAAGGACAATGCCACCGCCCTGCGACCAGCCAACAAGACCAATTTTATCCGGTATTACAAAATCTTGAGATTGTAGATATTCAAGCGCACCATAGGCATCGAAAGGTCGCTCCCGATACATCCGCCGACGCTTTTCCCGGTTCCCGCATGTGGCGCCAAAATTACGAGGGCCCGCGCTGTCAACTGTCAGTGTCACAAATCCATAGTCGTTGAGCTCTTTCGCCCAGCTGGCATAAAGCGGCGAGACACTCCCCGAATAATGCATGCCCCCACAACCATGCATCAGGACTACAGCCGGAAACGGGCCCGTTCCATTAGGTTTCACAAGATACGCGGTAAGCCGAGTCTTTCCATCAAGACTAGGAAAATAGACCAGATCATAGGCATGCACTGACCTGGCGGCGGCCAAGACAAGAAAAATGCCACACAACAGAAGGGAAAAGTGGCTAGCTAAGGACTTTCTTGTCCGCATATTTCGTCTGCCGATTGTTGTGGTTGGCGAGAATCTTCCGAGCTTTTTTAACATCCTCCGAGATTTGCGCAGTTAGCTCTTCGATCCCGGCGAATTTCATTTCCGGACGAATATAATCGACGAAAGCAACCCGCAGACTCTGATCATAAAGATCGCCAGACCAGTCCATGAGGTGAACCTCCAGAAGGACATCTTTTTTATCGAAGGTCGGCCGCATACCAAAATTTGCAACGCCATCTATCCAGTCAACGTGAGTTCCCCGGTGCAGCCCGACCCGAACGGCATATACACCCAGCTTCGGATGATGATAACCGACAAGCGGAATATTCGCAGTCGGAAATCCAATCGTGCGTCCGCGCTTGTCTCCTTCGATAACCGGACCCTCGATTTCCCACCAATGCCCGAGAAGCGAGGCAGCCTCGCCAGGATCGCCCGCTTTCAGGCATTCGCGGATCGCTGTGGAAGAAAAAATAACAGTGCCTTCTCCAACCGGTTCCACCACCGTCACGTTGAAGCCGTATTTCTTGCCAAGTTCCGCAAGGACAACCGTGGTTCCTTGCCGTTTGTGGCCAAAAATAAAATCATAGCCGACAACCACATGCGCGACATTATATCCATTGACCAGCACATCGCGGACAAAATCCTCGGCCGATTTCTGAGAAAAGGCCAGATTGAACTCAAGGGCCACCATGACATCAAGGCCGAGCCACTTCAGATGGGCTGCCTTCGTATCAAGGGTTGAGAGACGAAACGGCGGCGCATCCGGCGCAAAGAACTCCCGCGAATGTGGCTCAAACGTCAACACTCCCGCGGCTAGACCCAGCCTGTCCGCTATTTCCTGGGCTTCCGCGATGACGGCCTGATGGCCCCGATGGACACCATCGAAATTCCCGATGGCCAGCACAAGGCCGCGGCATTCTTCTGGCACATTTTGGTAATCACGTAGGATACGCATCAATTGAAATCCGTAATTCTCTCGTTTATCTTATTTGCGCCGTGATACCATCAACGTCGCTTCACCATCCAGCACAACAGTTTCCCCAATGGTGCAAACACAGTCAAAAGTAACCCGTTTGCCATTTATCTCCCGCAGCGTCACCCGCGCCACCACTGTATCACCAATACAGACCGGCGCCTTGAAATTCAGGTTCTGGTTCATGTAAATCGCCCCGGGGCCCGGCAGCTTGGTTCCAAACACTGTAGAGAGAAGGCCCGCGGACAGCATTCCATGGGCAATACGCTCCTTGAAAATCGTCTTTTCAGCAAATTCTGCATTAAGATGAACCGGGTTTGTATCGCCTGAAATGCCCGCATACATGACAATATCGGCTTCGGTAATCGTTTTAGCGTAAAGTTCGGTCATGCCGACTTCCAGATCTTCCAGGAAGTAGCCGTGCAATTCTTCATAAACTGACATTGGGTTCCTACTCGATTCATGCCCAGGATACGTCGAGCTATATAGAAGGAAAAAGCGCGTTGCCGCAAGCATTGTGACGATATCAACCGCCCAGATACGGCCGATGGAGCCAGTTTTTATAAAACTATATCCAAATTTACCATTTTTTTAAGGATCCGCTCCTAATCTCCAGTTTAATGGTTAAGGCGAGATTTCGATTTACACCCTGACTGGAACAGAATTTATAGGAAAGTAAGAGGGCATTTCCATGGCAGTCGATATGAACATGTCGATCCTTATCGTAGACGATTACAAAACGATGTTGCGCATTATCCGCAACCTTCTCAAACAGCTCGGCTTTAATTCAGTCGATGAAGCAGCAGACGGGTCCGCCGCGCTTGCTAAGATGCGTACCAAGAATTATGGCCTGGTTATCTCCGACTGGAATATGGAACCGATGACCGGCTACCAGCTGTTGAAGGAAGTCCGGGCTGATGAAACACTGAAAAGCACGCCCTTCATTATGATCACGGCGGAATCCAAAACGGATAACGTGGTTGCTGCGAAAAAAGCCGGTGTTAACAACTACATCGTAAAGCCGTTTAATGCAGCGACCCTGAAGACAAAGATTTCTTCGGTTCTGGGTGACTTCTAATGTCCGATACGGAGGAGGTCATTCAACTGAGAAAAGCGATTGCCGCTCTTCATCAGGATTGTGAAGCTCTTGCCAATTTTATTATGGCGGCAAGATCCGAGGTTGCCGAAATTCGGCCGAATGACCTTAAGCAGGAAAAGCTGCCCCGCGCAGGTAAAGAACTCGATGCGATTGTCGAAGCCACTGAAGGTGCCACCAACCAGATCATGAACGCGACTGAAACGATCATGAACGCGAAGGTGACAGATGCCGACGTGGTCAACGACGCCTGCATGGAAATCTTTGAGGCCTGTTCATTTCAGGATATTACCGGGCAACGGATCAGCAAGGTCGTGTCTACCCTCAACTATATTGAGGATTACATGACGCGGCTTACCAAGGCCTGGGTGCATCAAGCGGACAACGCGGCGACTATGGCCGACGAGGTCGACATCGATGAAGAAGCAGATCTATTGAATGGCCCTGCCCTTGAGGGAGAAGGCGTCAATCAGCAAGATATTGATACTCTTTTTGACGAAGACGGAGCGGATTCGCAGAAAAAACCTGCAGCCCCCGCGAAAGCAGACAAGGGCGAAAGCAACAATGCCCAAGACGAAATCGACGCCCTTTTTGACTAACCCTCAAAAGGGCGACGTTTCTACCAAACCATATGGCCGATAACATAATCTGGCGAGAACTGATATTGACGCGTTACCGCCTCAATCTGTTCAGCGGTTGGCAACTGACCGTCCTTTAATCCCCATTCATCAGCATGTATCCCACCGCTCACTAGGACGCTATCAATACCCGCCGCATTTGCGCCTTTGATATCGGTCCGCATACTATCGCCAATAGCAAGAATTCCTGACGGTTTCGATAACTGCAATTTTTCCATTGCCTGCCGATACACCTCCGGATAAGGCTTTCCGAATAGCTCGACCCGCCCGCCAATCTCCTCATAGAGAGCCGCAATCGCGCCTGCGCAATAATGAGACGTCGTCCCTCGCATCACCGTCAGATCCGGATTAGCGCAAAGCATCGGCAGGTCATGTTTAAGGGCGCCCTGCAATAAATCACGGTAGTTTTCCGGCGTTTCAATCTGATCATCTACAAGGCCCGTGCAAATCAAAAAATCCGCCTCGCCAACAGAAGAAACCCGTCGATAATCAAGGCCATCCTCCAGCCCTTTATCGCGATCGGCGCCAATCTGATAAAATGCCGTGCCTGCACCCTTTAAAAAAGGATGATCGCGATGCGTCAGCACCTCTCGCGTGATGTCGCCCGAGGTCAGAATATGGTCATAACGCGCCCTCGCCACCCCAATGTTTTCCAGAAACTCAATCACATAACCGTTCGTACGCGGAGCGTTGGAGAGGAGTAGTATCGGCTTACCCTCGCTCCGTAGCCTGTCCATGCAATCGAGCACACCAGGGTAGGGGTGATGACCGTTATGCACCACGCCCCATAAGTCTAGAATAAAGGCGTCATAGCTCGGCGCAACTCCGGCAAGGCCGGAAATAGTCTTGAAAGACATAAAAAAATATCCTGTTAATTCACGGATTGCGGAGGGCGCGGCACACCAAAAAGATACCCCTGACCAAAGCCGACTTCCACATCAAGCAGCCCAATCACGGTATCTTCATCCTCAACCATGCTGGCAATCAGTTCTATATTCTCGCGGAGCAGGGCTTCGCGTAGATCATCGGGGTGGATATCCATCGGCAAGCCGGGGCGACCGGGAAGAAGTTCCTCAGCGGCAACTTTGAGATACCGGAAATGCCGTTTTCCAAGTTCTCCGAAGTCGAAATCGAGGCGCTGTACATGGTCGACCGAGAATGAGAAGCCCATTTTCGCAAGAGTCGCCAAACCCTTCTGGACGGTCTCCGACGCATTCTCGACATCGTCCTGAGCGAATTCCAAGATTAGACTTTCACTCAAATCTTTGTTCTGATCCAAGAATTCGACGAACTGCCGGAAGAAGGCGGTGTCGTTCAATGTCCGGGCGGACACATTTACGAAAAAGCCGATATCCGCATTCCGCTGGCGGACACGCCGGATTAGTTGGACGCAGCGGATGAGGAGCAGATTGTCAATAGTACCGATCAAGCCAGCGTTTTCCGCGACAGCAAGATACTGCCCTGGCGTAATTACTTCACCTTGAGGCCCTCGGATGCGCGAAAATGCCTCGTAAAAAAGGGTGCGTCTCTGCGGCAATCTGACAATCGGCTGAAGATAAAGATCAACCTTGTTTTCCTGCAATCCTGAACGCACAATTTCCAGTATCGCCTCATCCTGAGGTAGGATTTCCTCGTCCGGGCCCTCACTGTTGCGCAATAGATGAGGTGGCTCGTCCGGCGCTTCCACCAGTTCCTCATCTGCGGAAAGAAGAATTTCCTCTTCCTCTTCTTTTTCAGGCTTCTGATCCGTTGAGAGCTGCTTAAGCAATTTGCGCAATATCTGCATTTCACCGGCGAAGCTGTCCATATTGCCATCTTTGCCAGCGAGGCGACCGAGAATGTTATCGAAGCGATCGAGGCCGGTTTCCGCCATATCGAGATCGCTGCGCATTTTGATCAGATCACGCTGAAACCGCGCTCGCTCTATATGCCTCATAATAAAGTCATGAACCAGAGCACAAATAAGGAAAAAAACGCCCCCGGCCCAATAGCCGATAACGGGGTCAATCCCCGCGATATAAATCGGCGTTTGCACAGCGACAACCACTGCCGTCAAGGCATAGGCAATAATAATTACGCTATGGTAGAGCACGCGACGATAATCCCCCTTAAGTTACAAGGCGCCAGTTTAGTCAAAAATTACAAATTGGGAAGTCATCTCTGCCGGAAGGTCGAAAAACATCTATTCCCAGCGCGCCATGTATTGATATAGTCCTACATTCTCTATTCAGAAGCTCAAGTAAAGAAGAATGAAAATGAACCGACTACAGGATAAAATAGCCATTGTAACAGGCGGGACCAGCGGCATCGGACTGCGCACCGTCGAAATTTTCGCGGAAGAAGGAGCGACCGTCGTTTTCTCTGGCCGACGGGAGACAGAAGGAAAAGAAATTGCCAACAGGCTGGGCGACAGTGTTCATTTTGTCCGCGCCGATGCCAGTGTTGAAGCCGACATGGCATCCCTCATCAAGGGAACTGCAGAGAAATTCGGCAAGCTCGACTGCATTTTTAATAACGCGGGCGGTCCGGCCCCTGTCGGGAGTATTGAAACTGTCGATTTTGAAAAATCGATGGAAGCTATGACGCTGCTTTTCGGGGGTGTTCTTCTTGGAATAAAGCATGCGGCGCCCATTATGAAGGCGCAAGGCTTTGGCAGCATTATCAACAACGGCAGTATCGCAGGGCATCTGGCGGGTTATTCAACGTCTATGGTCTACAGCAGCGCGAAAGCGGCAGTACTGCAGCTAACGCGCAGCGCTGCCATGGAACTGGGTGAAAGCAACGTCCGGGTCAACTCTATCTCTCCCGGTGCGATCGCAACAGGCATTTTTGGTAAGGCCCTAGGTCTTAAAGGTCAGGCAGCAGAAGATACGGCGAAAGTTGCCGGAGATGTACTATCGCATGCGCAACCCATTCGCCGGGCGGGTCTTCCCGATGACATCGCCAAGGCTGCTCTTTTCCTAGCATCGGACGACTCCACCTTTGTCAATGCCGCCGATTTCCTTGTGGACGGCGGCATGATAGGCGGGCGTCACTGGTCAACACATCAGGAAAGCGTTCGTAATCTTGGAAAGGCCTTTACAGGCTAGCGATCAGCCTTCTTCGAGGCGGCCAATCGCAAGGAATTTGCGGCGGCGCTCTTCACGGAGCTCGCCCGGTTCCTTGCCCACAAGGGATGCAAGTTCTTCCTCTATTGCATCCCCGAGCGCGGTAATCGCAGCGGGCACATCACGCTGGGCACCACCGACCGGCTCTTCAACAATTCGGTCGATGACCTTGAGCTTTAAAAGGTCCTGCGACGTGACTTTCATGGCGGTCGCCGCTTCCTGCGCCTTGTCGCGTGTCTTCCAGAGGATTGCCGCACAGCCCTCAGGTGAGATCACCGAATAGATGGCGTGGGCGAACATCAGGACGCGGTTGGCGCTCGCCAGCGCTACTGCACCGCCGCTACCTCCTTCACCGACAATTGATGCGATCATGGGTACGCGCACGTCAAGGCTAACCTCAATGGAGCGGGCGATTGCCTCCGCCTGTCCGCGTTCCTCCGCGCCGATACCAGGATAAGCGCCGGATGTATCGATAAACGTCAGAATGGGGAGCGAAAAATGGTCAGCCATGCGCATCAGGCGTTGCGCCTTGCGGTATCCTTCGGGTCGCGCCATGCCGAAATTATGACGAAGACGGGTCTCCGTATCCTTCCCCTTTTCTGTTCCGATCACGACAACGCTGCGGCCACGAAAACGGCCCATGCCGCCGACAATCGCCTTGTCATCCGCAAAAGCCCTATCCCCGGCAAGGGGCGTGAATTCTTCAATCAGCTGCGCCGTGATATCGCCTAGCTTCGGTCGGTCGACATGGCGAGCAACCTGCGTTTTTTGCCAGGGCGTGAGCTTCGAATAGGTTTGCTCCAACTGGTGAAGGGCCTTCTGGCGGAGTTTGGCAATATCCTCTTTGATTTCGATATCACTACCGTTTTCCAGCCCCTCAAGCTCACGAATCTTACCTTCGAGGTCAGCAATTGGCTTCTCAAAATCAAGGAAATTATTCATTAAATGTCCAAACTCAACAGTGATCGACGGTCTGATTAATAAATTGGCGGAACGGTTACGTCAATCAACCGTTCCGCCAGAATTTAAATTTATGACAGCTATATGACGCGAAAACTTATCCGCGGGACGCGATGATGTCAGCCTGATTTACCAGTGCTTCCGCCTGTTTAATCGAGGCGATATCGATCAGCCGACCATCAAGAGCAACGGCGCCGGCGCCTTCCGCCTGCGCCTTTTCCATGGCTTCCAGGATACGGCGCGCTTTCGCCACTTCTTCCTCCGCTGGGGTGAAGATATCATTGGCGAGAGGGATTTGTTTCGGATGGATGGCCCATTTCCCCTCGCAGCCAAGGATGGCCGCGCGGTTACCATGGGCGATATACCCATCAGGATCGGAGAAATCACCGAACGGACCGTCAATCGGACGAAGGCCATTCGCGCGGGCCGCCACAACCATGCGGGCGATGGCATAATGCCACATATCACCCCAATGGAAATCGCGACTTCCGTCTTCCGCCGGGTCCGTCAGCACGCCATAAAGCGGGTTAGGCCCCCCGATAGATGTCGTCCGTGCCTTTGTCGATGCCGCATAGTCCGCAACACCGAAATGCAGGCTCTCATTGCGCTTACTGGCCGCGGCAATCTCATGGATATTCTGCATCCCAAGGGCGGTTTCGATAATATGCTCAAACCCGATTTTCTTCTTGCGCCCCGTTGCTGCCTCGATCTGTGTCACCATCATATCAACGGCGTAAACGTCGGAGGCTGTGCCGACCTTCGGGATCATGATCAGGTCGAGGCGCTCTCCGCCCTGCTCAACCACATCCACGATGTCGCGATACATGTAATGCGTATCAAGGCCATTGATCCGAACAGACATCACTTTGTCACCCCAGTCAACATCGTGCAGGGCCTCAATAATATTCTTGCGCGCCTGCGCCTTGTCGTTCGGCGCGACCGCGTCCTCGAGATCGAGAAAAATGGCATCCGCATCAGACTTGGCGGCCTTTTCAAACATATGAGGGCTGGAGCCGGGAACGGCAAGTTCACAACGGTTCAGGCGCGAAACGCAAGGTTCCGGAACAGTAAAGCTCATGAGTTCTACACTTTCTTCGGTTTAGTTTGTGAATTTGTTGCGAGGAAATTGCGTTAGCCGCGTGGCAGAGTCAAGTTTTCCCCCAAATAAATTTGCATCATGCCAACGGATGATGCGCGGTGACAATTTCCTTAAGCCGCTCCTGCAGGACATGGGTGTAAATCTGCGTTGTCGAAATATCCGAATGCCCCAGCATTTTCTGAAGACTTCGAAGATCAGCGCCATTGGCCAGCAAATGACTGGCGAAGGCATGCCGCAGGACATGCGGGGATACTTTCGCCGGATCGATATTCGCCTCAATCGCTAGTTCTTTCAGGAGTTGACCAAGGCGTTGGCGGGTGAGAAATCCCTGTCCACCCCGTGAAGGGTAGAGCCATTTTGAGTGGCCACCATCCGGGCAAAAAACATCCCGTACCTCAAGATACTGTTCAAGTGCCTGTTTGGATGCCTGGTTCACTGGCACCAGCCGTTCCTTATTGCCTTTGCCGCGGACAATAAGAAACCTGTCCTGCTCCCTTAGCGCCGGGTATGGCAGGGACACAAGCTCCGACGCCCGAAGCCCGGTCGCGTAGAGCAGATGAAGCAAAGACAGGAGACGCCTTTTTTCCGGTGTGTCCCCTTCCGCGACCGCAAGCAAACCGTCGACCTCTGCTTCCGACAGATATTTCGGCAGCCGTCGCCCGGCGCGCGGGCTATCGATGTTCAGTGCAGGATCATCATGGCGAATATCCTCCCCCAAGAGGTAGGAGAAAAGCTGCCGAATGGCGCTTAAACGCCTTGCCTGCGTGCTTGCCTTTAGCCCGCTATCATCCAGAAGCTTGAGATAAGCCTGAATATCCTTTGCCGATACGGTCGACAGGTCTTTTCCTTGCCGGAGCACAAAACTCTCAAAATCATTTAGATCCCGGCGATATCCGGAAAGGGTGTTTTCCGCAGCGCCCCGCTCGGTCAAGAGCATTTCGAGGAAACCCTCAATATAGTAGCGCGACATCTTACAGATTCCGCGAAACGGCGGCCTCTAATGCTATTTTCCGGGCTTCTTCTTCAAGCCCGATAGTCTTCAGCGCATTCACAACCGCGATCAGCGTCTCAGTTGACGCCTTGCCGGGCCCTTCCGTGCCAATTGCAGCCAGTGACAGTGCCACAGTCTCTCCAACCAAACCGGCTTCTGCCGCGAGTTTTAGGTTTTTCTCGATCACCGCATTGGAGAAGCCAGACCTAGGCGTCTGACCCACGTCAAGCGCAGCAGCCCAAAGATCGCTTGATACCGGTTCGCCGAATGCATCAAGAATAGCAAGATACAGGCCGACATTTTCTTGGGAAGTGGTAGCACCGCCATGACCAAAGTCTGTCGCATCGAAACTGGCCGCATTCCAGCGCGCAATGCCAGTCGTGCCGGAGATGAGCATATATGCATCCGCGCGGGCGATAAACTTCCGCGCCATTTCCCGCGCCGCAAAATCACCCCGAAGCGCACCACGGCGCACGGCCCGTTCCCATAGTGCCGCGATGGCCTCTTCCTTCTCAACCAATGAAAAACGCAGCGCGTCCAGTTCGAACACATCCCCATATTCGGCGGCTGTCAGCCCCGACAGAAGCGGCATTGAAAGACTGGCAGCCGCAAAAGAGGATCCGTTGCGTTCACCGGCCGCCCAGATTTCACCAAGCAAGCGAGCTTTCTCAACATCAGCGGTTGCGCTAACCGCTTCCCGATAAAGCGCGGCAATCTGCCCGAGGTTAGGGTTTTCCTCCGCTCTTTCCAGAAAAGCGCCCTCATTTATAAGGCGACGCGGAAGGATCGCTGGAATGCTCCCGACGGCCAGCGATTCATAGGCAGCGATAAATCTGGTATTGATATCTGCAGTCTTATCCATCGCTAGCGCCCACAGGAAAGCGTTCCCCGCATTTTCTATTGAAGCAACAGGAAGAGACGTATTAGAAAGGCTCATCATCGCAAAATGCAGTGCCGTGAGAGCCTGGTCATTTTCAGGGAGCTCGGCGCTGCCCCCCGCCAACCGGTCATACAGCGCGAAGAACAGCGCATCCTCCCCTGCCGCTTCGTCGAGAAGACTGATGCCAATCTCCGCCCGTGCCATATTGCCAGCGACGATATTGCAAAAGACATCCGCCTTGGTCCAAAAATTGTCAGCGGTCGCCGTCCTGGTACGGTCCACAATTTTGCAGGCTTGATCGTTCCGCCCCTGAAGCAGCATAACTTCAGTTGAAATGCGATTAAGCTCAGGTGTCATACTAGACCCTGACACCCTGCCCAGCAAATCCGATGCATCTGTCACTTGCCCAGCGGCCATCAGTTTTTCCAGCCGAATCCTGATCAGATCCAATGACTGGCTCTGCGCTTGGCCTTGCGGAATTGCGGCAGCCGTCAGCAACTACCGACTCTTAAGCCTGTGCATCTCAGGTGATGCCTTCGGAACGGTGAGGTATTAAAGCAACGTCACGACACGCTCTTTCTGCGTTCCCTGCCACATGTCCGTCCCCAACCCGCCATTTGTCGTGCTCAAAGTGCCAATGGAGGCAGGGTTTAAGCCGCCCAGAGACTGCACAACAACAGCCCCCTTGATGCGGCTACCTTCCAGCACATTTTTTTGTGGTGCGGATGTCGCCGGCGTCGCACTCGCAGGGGTTTTCTCAGTTTGCGTTGCGGGGGCCGATTGACCAAGCGGCGGCACCAGATTAAGCGGTTTTTCCTGCGCTACGGCTGTCGGAGCCATAGCTGTCAGGCCCGCGATCAACAGGCAAGTGCTGTAAAAAGACCTGGATCTATTTGGGGAACTGGTCATTCGGAATAACCTTTTCAACTTTTACCGTCGGTGCAGGAATATCCCATGCGGAGAGAAAAACACCGCCGCCAATAACCGCTGCGGCTACCAAGAAAAGCAGAAAAAGGGAAAACTTAGACATATTCGATCACTATTACCGAAATCAGAGCACCAAAAATTAGTGCATGATAGGCAAAACTGTTGCTATTTAAAGCACTAAGCTGCGATAATGGTAT
>CALEMG010000529.1 GCA_937910835.1 uncultured Alphaproteobacteria bacterium
TGTATCACCAATGCCCGACCAGAGCAGCATGCCAAGGCCGATAGAGGATTTCACCGTACCGGACGACAGCCCACCGGCTTCTGTAATGCCAAGATGGAGCGGATAATCACATGCCTCTGCCAATCCCTGATAGGCCGCGACGGAAAGGAAAACATCGGACGCCTTCACGCTGATCTTGAAGTTGAAGAAATCATTATCCTCAAGAATGCGGGCATGGTTCATGGCTGATTCCACCATCGCTTCCGGGCAGGGTTCGCCGTATTTCTCCAGGAGCTCACGTTCAAGACTTCCCGCATTCACTCCAATCCGCATGGAACAGTTATGATCGACGGCCGCCTTTACGACATCCCGCACACGATCGGACGATCCGATATTGCCGGGGTTGATCCTGAGGCAGGCCGCGCCCGCCTCCGCCGCCTCGATACCACGTTTATGATGGAAGTGGATATCGGCAATAATGGGAACGCTCGTCTCACGGACAATTTCTTTTAGCGCTGCCGTGCTCGCCTCATCCGGACAGGAAACCCGGACCATGTCCGCGCCGGCCTCTTCCAGCGCATGGATCTGCGCAATCGTCGCCTTAGCGTCGGACGTCAATGTATTGGTCATCGACTGCACGGTTATCGGCGCGTCTCCGCCAACGGGCACATCGCCGACAAAAATCTGACGCGATTTCCGGCGGATAATCTCTCGGTAAGGTCTGATGCTCATGGGATCATACTTTTTAAATTAGCGTCAAAAATGCGCAGTCGCGAATTTCGCCTAAAATGGCCGTAAATCGCAGAAATTACAAGTGATACAATTGTTGTCGGTTTTTCAACCTGAAAATCACGGCTATTGCAAACCGGTATTCACAAGCAAGCTCTCCGCAACCAGCGGGACTTCGCGTAAAATTGTCCCGGCCCCACCGAGGGCCTTGATCTCCTTACCATCCACCCGGATTTCAAGCCCGCCTGCATTTCCCGTAGTAAGAATAAGGTCCGGTGCATTCGGCGCCATATAAACATCGCCAGGTTTAAGCACTCTTGAGAGGACCGGCTTCTCATCCGTTGCCTTCACTTCAACCCAGCTTTCCTCCGTCGCGCGGACAACAACGCGAGCGTCCGTATTTTCAACTCCAAATGTCCGCGGCAACGGATTTTCGGGCGTATCTGCTGTCTGGAGTTGCACAGCGGTGGCCGTGTCCAACCTGTCCTGTGGATAGCTCGCAGAGGTTTCCGTTACTGGCTGGGGTGTTTCCAGCATAGTCGTCTGCTGTTCAGGCGCCTCCGCCACGGCGGCATTTTGTGTTTCACTGGTTACAGGGTTTTGCGGTGCGTTCACTGCAAGTGCTGATGCCGTTTCATCTTCTGTTGTCGACGTGTCAGTCGCCACCCTATCTCTAATCTTTTCGACTGAAGCGAACTCGTTGCCGCTCTCCGATGCTGTATCGGTCGAAGGACCTTCCGCAAGCTCCGTCACCGGGTTTGCGGCCATCTCCGTTTCTTCGAGATTGGCTGTCGCACTCTCTTCAGACGGTGTTTCATTCTCGCTCAATGCCGCGACACTCTCGGCTTTAGGAGCAGCATTTCCCCCGATCCTAACTTCAGGAGCTTCAATCGGAGCGACAACAGGGGTTTCAGTTGGATTTTTCTGGCTCTGGTCGGGGTTATCGAGACTAGAGTCTTTTG
>CALEMG010000530.1 GCA_937910835.1 uncultured Alphaproteobacteria bacterium
GGATACTCTCTCTGAGAATCAGTTTGCAGGGCTATTGCGCGGCGAAAAGGTTGAACTGGTTGACTGCAAAACCGTTCCGCTTAAAGTCCCGGCAACAGCCGAGATCATATTGGAGGGGCATGTCTCACTCGATGAATATGGTGATGAAGGACCCTATGGCGACCATACAGGCTATTACAATTCCGTGGAAAGTTTCCCCATCTTTACCATCTCCGCCATTACCATGCGGGAGAAACCAATTTATCTCTCGACCTTCACCGGCCGGCCGCCGGATGAGCCAAGTGTGTTGGGAGAGGCGCTCAATGAGCTGTTCATTCCTCTGATACAGCAGCAGTTTCCAGAGATTGTCGATTTCTGGCTTCCACCAGAGGGCTGTAGCTACCGGATTGCGGTCATCTCCATGAAGAAGGCCTATCCCGGCCATGCGAAGCGCGTCATGATGGGGGCCTGGTCCTATCTCAGGCAGTTTATGTACACGAAATTCCTGATCATCGTGGATGACGACATCGACGCCCGCGAATGGAAAGACGTGATGTGGGCCGTCTCCACCCGAATGGATCCGGTACGAGATATTACAACCATCGAAAATACGCCGATCGACTATCTGGACTTCGCATCACCTGAGCCGAGCTTAGGCGGTAAAATCGGTCTCGACGCAACGAACAAGTTGTCGCCTGAGACCAAACGCGAATGGGGTAAGCAAATCCGCATGGATGATAATGTAGTCGAAAAGGTTGACCAGCTTTGGGAAAAACTTGATCTTCCCGGCAGCGGGAAATCAATATGGAAATAGCAAGGCGCACATTCCTGATCTCGTTCTGAATAATAATAACAAGCGCGCACCGCCGCCGCAGGAAAATATTTATGTCGTTTATCACCGATCCTGTCTTCTATATTATTGCCATCCCGGTAGTCTTGCTGATTGGAATCTCAAAGGGCGGATTTGCGGGTTCCCTTGGCCTGCTAAGCGTTCCCTTGCTCTCGCTGGTGATGTCGCCGATACAGGCTGCCGCCATCGTCCTGCCAATCCTGTGCGTAATGGATATCTTCGGTCTGATGGCCTATCGGCGGATCGCTGATTGGCAAAACCTTGGCTACCTCCTGCCGGGCTCAATAGTTGGTATTCTGATCGGTTATCTGCTTTTCAGTTACCTGAGCGCGGATGTTATCAAAATCCTGCTGGGCGTCATCTGCGTAGTGTTCACACTCAATCACTATATCCGGCGGGTTCCCGCAGATCACAAGGTAAGGGCTGGCCTTGCCCGCGGCTCTTTCTGGGGATCCATCGCCGGATTTACCAGTTTTGTCGCCCATGCGGGCGGGCCACCGCTACAGTTTTATATGCTGCCACAAAAACTCGACAAGACGCTTTATGTCGGCACGTCCGTCTGGTTCTTCTTCGCGATAAATTACGTTAAGCTCATTCCCTATGGCCTCTTGGGCCAGTTTTCCCTTGAGAATATCGGGACATCGCTGGTTCTGCTGCCACTCGCGCCGCTTGGCATCTGGCTCGGCGTCAAGGCGCATAAAATGGTATCGGAAGTCCTTTTTTATCGCATCGCCTACGTGCTGGTGCTGTTAACGGGCGGAAAACTACTCTGGGATGGCCTCTCTGGAATGAATTTGCTTTTCTAATTCCATTTTCGGCCTGCGCCTCCTATGTATGGAGGGTTGTTATTTTTCAGTTAGGGTGTCTATGTCCAAACAAACAGCTGATGAGCAGAACTCGCTCAGTATCCTCAATGATCTGATTGCCATTGCGCAGCGCAAGGGCGCCGAGGCAGCGGATGCCGTCCGCATTCAGGGAACGTCAGTCAATGTCTCCGTTCGTCAGGGCAAAACCGAGGAGGTCGAACGGTCCGAGGCGCATGATCTGGGCCTCCGGGTTCTCATCGGCAAGCAACAGGCTTTTGTCTCCTCCAATGATACGAAGCCTGAAGTACTGGAGGAACTTGTGGACCGAGCTCTCGCCATGGCCCGCAACATGCCGGAGGACGAATATTGCGGCCTAGCCGACCCTGACTTATTGGCCAAGAATATGCCGGACCTTGAACTTTTTGACAACACGGCACTCTCTCCTGATGATCTTGTTAATATCGCGAAAGAGGCTGAAGAAGCAGCCCTTGGTGTCGAAGGCGTCACCAACTCGGAAGGCGGCGGTGCCTCTACAGGAAGTGCCTCAATCGCACTGGCCACCTCCAGCGGCTTCAGAGGAGCGTATAGCTCCAGCAGCTTTTCTGTCAGCGCATCCGTCATTGCCGGCGAAGGCCAAGGAATGGAACGGGACTATGATTATGACAGCCGCCATTTTTATGCCGACATGAAGTCCCCGGCGGAAATTGGCAAGAATGCCGGGGAGCGGGCTGTCAAACTCCTTAATCCCCGGAAAATGCCA
>CALEMG010000531.1 GCA_937910835.1 uncultured Alphaproteobacteria bacterium
CCGTGGTGGAGGACAGAGTCACCACCCACTCGGGCCGTGACGTCAAGCTGCAGATCTTTGTCGAAAAGGGGAATGAGGATAAATGCGGTCACGCCATGACCTCGCTCAAGAAATCGATGAAATGGGACGAGGAGAAATACGGCCGCGAATATGATCTCGATATCTTCATGATCGTGGCGGTCAGCGATTTCAACATGGGCGCGATGGAGAACAAGGGTCTTAACATCTTCAATTCCAAGTACGTGCTGGCTTCTCCCGAGACCGCGACGGATGCGGATTTCGACGGAATCGAAAGCGTCATCGCCCATGAATATTTCCATAACTGGACCGGTAACCGCATCACCTGCCGCGACTGGTTCCAGCTCACCCTGAAGGAGGGACTCACCGTCTTTCGCGATCAGCAATTCTCCGCCGACATGAATTCCGCCTCCGTCCAGCGCATCAGCGATGTCCAGCGCCTGCGCGCCGCACAGTTCCCGGAGGATGCCGGCCCCCTCACCCATCCGATCCAGCCGCAAAGCTATGTAGAAATCAATAACTTCTATACCGCCACAGTCTATGAAAAAGGCGCGGAAGTAATCCGAATGATTCATACGATTTTGGGGGAAGAAAAGTTCCGTAAAGGCATGGATCTTTATTTCGAGCGACACGACGGACAGGCGGTCACAACGGAGGAATTCATTGCCGCACTTGAGGATGCTTCCGGGGTTGATCTTACCCAATTTCGCCGCTGGTATGTGACGCCGGGCACGCCGGAAATCGCGGTGAATGAAAAATTCGACACCGAAAGCGGCCAATACAAGCTGACACTGGAGCAAGTAAACGCCAAGGTAAAGGATTTCGAGCCGCTTCATGTCCCACTCCAAATGGGCCTCCTTGATGACAATGGCGAGGCGATCGCTTTTGAGGATGGCCCCTTCAAGGGTCAGACAGAAGGCGTTTTCGACTTTACGAAGAAACGGCAGAGCTATACCTTTTCGGGGCTTTCATCCTGCCCAAAAGCATCCCTGTTCAGAGGGTTTTCTGCTCCCGTCATCATTAGCCAGGTAATGAGCGATGACGCGCTCGCGTTCTTCTTTGCAAAGGACGGGGATCTGTTCAATCGCTGGGACGCGGGGCAACGGCTTGCCAGCAACATCATCCTCAAAGAGATTGACGCCAGTGGTGACGGTGGAACGCTGCCTCCGGCATTTCTTGACGCCTTTGCGGAAATCCTGGCCGACAAGAACCTCGATCGTGCTTTCACTGCCGCCGCCCTTACCTTGCCGGGGGAGCAGGATATCGCGCAGAAAATGCCGGTCGTCGATGTTGATGCAATTCATAGAGTGCGGGAGGGGGCTCGTCGGCAAATTGGCCTTACCTTTGAGGAAGACTGGCGTAAACTCTATGAGGACTGCGCAAACGCGCCTACACCCGCCAATCAGCCCGAAAGCAGCAATCGCAAGCTCAAGAACACGGCGCTCAGTTACCTCATTGCCACGGGGAAGGAGGACTATGTTACTCTCGCTGATACCCAGTACCGCAAAGCCACGAATATGACCGACAGTGTCGCGGCACTTGCCAGCCTTAAGGATATCACCCATCCAGTCCGTAATGATA
>CALEMG010000532.1 GCA_937910835.1 uncultured Alphaproteobacteria bacterium
AGCCGCTGTTGCTGTCCATCGGAGAGATTGCCCCCTCGGCGTGATGTCATTTCAACAAGAACGGGGAAGAGCTCATAGATATCCGGGCTGACGGTTTTTTCTCCAGTAATGATCAGGCCAGTTTCGACATTTTCCTCAACTGTCATAGAGGAGAATATCTGGCGCCCTTGCGGCACATAGGCGAGGCCATTGCCTACCCTCTCATAGGATTTTAAATTTTCAATCGATATGCCATCTACCTCGACGTGCCCTTGCTTCGTCGGCACAATCCCCATGATGGTTTTCATCAGGGTTGTCTTGCCCATACCGTTTCGACCCATGATCGCGACAATTTCGCCAGGCTTGACCTCAAAATCAAGTCCATGAAGAACTTCGGATTCGCCGTAGGCGGAGCGAAGATTATCAACTGCTAACATCATTTCCTCCATTAGTGGCCGAGATAGACTTCGATAACTTTGGGATCGGCCTGCACATGGGCCATGGATCCTTCTGATAGGACCTTGCCCTGATGCAAAACAGTGACCCGGGTCGCGATATCCTCGACGAATTTCATGTCATGCTCGATCACGATCCCGGACCGGTCCTGGATAATGCGATTGAGAAGTTCCGCGGTTTGTTTGCGTTCGGCAACCGACATGCCGGCTACTGGCTCATCGAGCATCAGAAGCTCCGGGTCCTGAATCAGCAACATGCCAATCTCCAGCCACTGCTTCTGACCGTGGCTAAGAAATGCCGCTTTTTCATGTAAAAGGTCGTCGAGAAATACCTCCCCCGCGATCTCGTTAATGCGGGTTTTGACCGGATCATCGCGACGGAACATCAACGCACCAAACACGCCATGCCCCTTGGGGTATGAAATCTCCAGATTTTCAAAGACGGTCAGGTCCTCATACACTGTCGGTGTCTGGAACTTCCGTCCAACACCCGCATGGACGATCTGATCCTCTCGCATTTTGAGGAGTTCCTGGTTCTTGAACTCGACCTTGCCCTCTGTGGCTTTGGTACGCCCGCAAATGAGATCAAGAACCGTTGTCTTCCCGGCACCGTTGGGGCCGATAATCACGCGGCACTCGTTCGGCTCCACATAGAAGCTCAATCCGTCCACCGCCTTGAACCCATCGAAAGAAACGGTGAGGTTTTCAACCGATAGCAAGAAATCCGGTCGTGCATTCATTGTTTTTCCTCCTATTCAGCCGCGGTTTTAATGGCATCGAAGTCTTCGGCACTCCCATCATCGCCCATTTTCTTTTTGAAAAGAGCGAGTAGCCGGGGCTCCACATGGTCTTTGTAAAGACCGGCAAGACCATTCGGGAAGGCAAGGACAACGGCGATAAAGACGGCGCCGAGACCGAGCAGCCAGAGTTCAGGGAAAAGTTCCGAGAAGGTTGTCTTCGCGAGATTGACCAGAAGCGCACCGTAAACTGCACCTATGATAGAAAGCCGACCACCAACCGCACAAAAGATCACCATTTCAATGGAGGGCACGATGCCAACGAAACTTGGTGACATAAAGCCAACCTGCAAGGTAAACATCGCCCCACCAACAGCCGAGAAGGCCGCCCCGGCGCAGAAGACGAAGATCTTGAAATTGGCGACGTCATAGCCAGAGAAACGTACCCGGTCTTCCTGATCCCGCATGGCAATCAATATCCGGCCGAGTTTGGATTTCCGGATTAACTGCGCGATAAAAAGACAGACGAACAGCAGCGCGCCATTCACGAAGTAAAGCAAGACTTTGGCGTCATCGGTACGGATATCCCACCCCTTAAGAGTGCGAAGGTCAGTGATGCCATTGACCCCACCGGTGTAACCTTGTTGACCGATAATCAAGATTGTCAGGATCGCGGCGATGGCCTGCGTAATGATGGCAAAGTACACACCACCCACCCGGCGCCGGAACATGGCGACACCGATAATAAAGGCGAAAACAACCGGAATGACGATGACGGCGAACAAGCTGAAAGTCAGGCTGTGGAACGGCTCCCACCAGAGCGGCAACTCAGTCAACTGGTTCCAATCCATGAAGTCGGGGATACCCGGCGTAGATTGTATCTTGGTGGCTTCCGGGCTGGAGGCTTCCAGTTTCAGGAACATTGCCATGCAATAGCCGCCAAGGCCGAAGAATACACCCTGTCCAAGGCTCAGGATACCGCCCGCTCCCCAGCAAAGAACCAAACCGATGGCCACGAAAGCATACGTCAGGTATTTGCCGAAAAGATTGAGGCGAAAGGTGTCCAGCCCGACCGGGAGGATAACGAAAATCAGGACAGCGAGAATGGCAAAGCCTACCAAGTCACTCGTTGAGAAGAATCGATTGCCTTTTAATAACATCAGACTAACCTCATTTCCGGAGTTTGAGGGCGAACAGCCCTTGAGGACGCAGCATTAAGATGCCGACAACGGTGAGCAGGGTGAGAACCTTGGCCATGGAGCCGGACAGGAAGAACTCCATGATTGATTGCGCCTGAGATATCGAGAAGGCCGAAGCAATCGTGCCGAGTAGGCTCGCTGCACCACCAAAAACAACCACCAGGAAAGTATCGACAATATAAAGCTGACCTGCGGTTGGCCCTGTGGAGCCGATCATTGTAAAGGCAGAGCCCGCCACGCCCGCGACCCCACATCCAATGCCGAATGTGAGTCTATCCGTGCGTTCCGTGTTAATACCGACGGCACCGGCCATTACCCGATTCTGGGTCACGGCGCGGACTTGCTTGCCCCAGGAAGAGCGGAACATCATGATATACACAGCAGTCGAAATACCGACGGCGAGCACCATCACAAAAATGCCGTTAATCGGAATCTCAATCAAATCGGTGAGCGGGAGGGAACCCATCATCCATTCCGGGATTGTTACGCCCACTTCACGGGCGCCGAAGACAGACCGGTAAACCTGTTGCAAAATCAGGCTGAGGCCCCAGGTCGCAAGAAGCGTATCCAGAGGCCGTTTATAGAGATGCCGGATCAGGCTCCATTCGACCAGCATCCCAAGGGCAGCCGTTACAAAAAAGGCAAGTATCATTGCCAGAAAGAAGTAAATGCTGAAAAGCGACGGGATATAGTTGGCAAATAAATTTGAGGTCAGGTAGGTGACATTAGCGCCAAGAATCATGAATTCGCCATGCGCCATGTTGATGACGCCCATCTGCCCGAAAATAATAGCCAGACCGAGCGCCATAAGAACAAAAACCGAGAAAAGAATGAGGCCTGCAAAACCCTGCATGGCGAAAATAGCCCCAAGCTCTCCCATCGTATAATCGGCAAACATAAGCAGTCTCCTACCTGTGATAATCAATTGGTGCGAAAGAGGATGCGTAGGTTGGCCGTCTCGCGGACGAGGACGGCCAACCCCCTACGCAAAGCCTATTGATATCCTTCCGGGAACGGATCGGGCTCGACCAGATCTGCTGTTTCAAAGACAACTTCATACTGACCGTCAGCCTTGGCGTGGCCCACGCGCGTCTTCGACCAGAGATGGTGGTTTTCATGAACCTTGACGTAGCCTTCAGGTGCGGTCGTAAGCTCAATACCCGGGCTTGCCGCGCGGACTTTATCAATATCGAAGGAGCCGGCTTTCTCAACCGCCGCCTTCCACAGCCACGGACCGAGATAGGCGGCCTGAGTGACATCACCAATGACTATGTCGTCGCCCCACATCTTCTTGAATTCCTTGACGAAAGCGACATTGTTCGGATTGTCGAGACTCTGGAAGTATTTCATGCAGGCGTACGCCCCTTCGATATTCTCGCCGCCGATGCCGCGAATTTCGTCCTCGGTCACGGAAATGGTCAGAAGAACCGGTTTTTCCTTGGTCATATCGATGCCGGCCGCCTTCAGCTGCTTGTAGAAAGCAACATTGGAGCCACCAACAACAATGGCGTAAATAACATCTGGTTTTTTCA
>CALEMG010000533.1 GCA_937910835.1 uncultured Alphaproteobacteria bacterium
CGGATGGCTGCCCCTCGGGTTTATCGTTGTTCTGACAGGCTTGGAATTCCTGGTCGCATTTTTGCAGGCCTATGTGTTTGCCATCCTGTCATGCCTCTATCTTAACGATGCGCTTCACCTGCATCATTGAGTATAAGTTAATCTTCAACATTGGTTGTTCTTGATTTAGAAGGAAGAATATTATGGAATTAGAAGCCGCAAAGATGATCGGTGCCGGCCTTGCGACTATCGCACTTGCAGGTGTGGGTGTGGGTATCGGAAATATCTTCGGATCCTATGTTTCTGGCTCTCTGCGCAATCCAGCTGCTGCTCCGAAAGTTTTCGGTAACGTGCTGCTCGGCTTTGCCCTGACAGAAGCTGTTGCGCTGTTCGCGCTGGTTATCGCATTCCTGATCCTGTTCGGTTAATCAACCTTTCTCATTTTTGAGAAATTGGGTCGATAGGATTGGATTAAGGAACCGGTATGCCGCAACTTAATATTGCAGACTTCCCACCGCAGCTTGTATGGCTCGCGATTTCGTTCGTCATTCTTTATATTTTGATGGCGAAACTCGCGATTCCGGGCATTTCAGATGTTCTGGAAAGCCGACAGAACCGTATTTCTTCGGATCTGGAAGAGGCAAAACGGCTAAGTGAAGACGCAGATAAGGCGAAAGCCGACTATGAAGAAGCTCTCGCCGAAGCCCGTTCCAAAGCTCACGGCATCGTTTCCGAACTGAAGGCCTCCATGGCCAAGGAGCAGGACGCGAGCAAGGCAGAGCTGGATGCAAAGCTAGCGAAAAAGGCTCAGGCTGCAGAAGCCAGTATTCTTGAGGCCAAGGAAAGTGCGCTCAGCCATGTGCGCGAGATTGCGGCAGACACTGCTAAATCGGCTGTGTCCAAGCTTGTTGCCTTCGATGTTTCCGACAAGGAAGTGGAAGCAGCAGTCGCCTCAAGCATGAAGGGAGGCTCCTGATGCTACATGATCCCGCCTTTTGGGTTGCCGTTGCTTTTGTTGGCTTTCTCGCTGTTCTTGTTTATTTCAAGGTGCCACCACTGATTGCCAAGCAGCTTGATGCCCGGGCCGACAAGATCCGTGAAGAACTGGAGGAAGCCAAGAAACTTCGTGAAGATGCACAGTCACTCTTTGCGGATTATCAACGGCGACAACATGACGCTCTGCAGACCGCAGAAGAAATCGTTGCAAGAGCCAAGGAAGATGCAGAAATCCTCCGTAAAGAGAGCATTCAGGAGCTTGAAGCAACCTTGGCACGACGTCAGGAGCTTGCAGAAACCAAGATCCGGCAGGCCGAGGAAAAAGCCGTCGCTGAAGTGCAGGGCATTGCTGTTGATGTAGCAATCGCTGCCGCGAGCAAGCTGATGCAGGACGGATTGAAAGGCGATAAGGCCGACGCCTTGATCGACCAGTCTATTCAGGATTTGGAAAAGCAGCTCAATTAGAACCAGATCCGGTTATTTTAGAAAAGCCCCGATATGCTCGGGGCTTTTTTATTGCCCCACTCATGCTCCTCAAGGAAAATACCAAAAAGGCCTCGCCATTAATGGCGAGGCCGAGATATGCAGAAATCTATGGGAGACTACGATGCTGCAGATAAAGATGTCTCTTCAGTTTCAGCGGGCTCTGGTGGTACCCATCGCAACAGCGGGTTACGTGCTGCTCCCGTCTCATCCAGCCGCCGCCGCGGCGCATAATGAGGCGCACTGAGGAAATAGTCACTCTCCCCCGTCTTTGCCTTATCCAGCAAATGCCGCATGGAGCCGATGAACTGATCCAGGGTTTGGCGTGATTCGCTTTCTGTCGGCTCGATCAGCATGGCTCCGTGAACGACCAATGGGAAATACATGGTCATCGGGTGATATCCCTCATCGATCATCGCTTTCGCAAGATCAAGCGTCGTCACGCCTGTCCCTTTCAACGTGCTATCGTCGAACAGGGCCTCATGCATGCAAATGCCTTCGAAGGGTGAGTTGAGCTTGTCCTCAAGCCCGACGCGAATGTAGTTCGCGTTCAGAACCGCATCCTCGGCGATCTGACGAAGACCATCCGCTCCGTGGCTCTGCATATAGGCCAACGCCCGGATGAACATGCCCATCTGCCCATGATATCCCTTCATCCGGCCAAAACTCTTAGCGGCCGCACCGCTCCTTTGCTCGACGAGATCAAAGCCGTTTTCACCATGAGTGACGAAAGGGATCGGCGCGAAAGGTGCCAGCGCCTCGGAGAGCACCACAGGCCCCGCGCCCGGTCCGCCGCCGCCATGCGGTGTGGAAAAGGTCTTATGCAGATTGATATGCATTGCATCGACACCTAGATCCCCTGGACGAACGCGCCCGAGAATGGCATTGAGGTTGGCACCATCACAATAGAAGTAGCCGCCGACCTCATGCACCATATCGGCGATTTTCTTCACGTCCGTCTCGAACAGACCGCAAGTATTGGGGTTCGTTAGCATAACACCCGCAACATCGGGGCCAAGCTGCTCAGCAAAGGCATCAAGATCCATCCGCCCATCTTTACGGGCCGGAACCGCGTCCACCTTGTAACCACAGAGGGCCGCCGTTGCCGGATTTGTGCCATGGGCTGACTCGGGAACCAAAATTCGTGTCCGGCTTTCTCCGCTCGCCTCATGGGCCGCTCGTATGGCCATCACGCCGCAAAGCTCTCCATGAGCGCCCGCCGCTGGCGACATCGCAACAGCCGGCATGCCAGTGATCGTCTTCAGCCAATGAGCCAGACTGTCAATCAACTCCAGTGCCCCCTGAACGGTGCTTGTCGGTTGCATGGGATGCAGATCTCCAAGCCCTGCAAGCCGGGCAACTTTTTCGTTGATTCGCGGATTATGCTTCATTGTGCAGGACCCCAATGGATAAAATCCTGCGTCGATTGCATAGTTTTGTCGGCTAAGCCGGACGAAATGCCGAAGGACCTGTGGTTCCGACAAATCGGGCAGACCAATGGGATCTTTCCGCTCAAGCCCGCCAAGACGGCTCTTTACGGGCTGTGGGTCGACCATATCAACGCCAACTCTGCCCGGCACACCCTGTTCAAAGATCAGCGGTGATTCAAGTTCAAGACCTTTGTTGCCGGTAAAGGTTTCTACGACAGTATCCATCTCGGAGATAGCCGCCGGCTGCGTCGGCCGTCCTTTATTGTTCAGCATCAGAGTACCTCCTTCAACGTGGCGACGAAGTCATCCATATCCGATGCCGAGCAAGTTTCCGTCGCCGCCACGAGAAGTAGATTCGCCATTTCCGGATCATCCGGGATGAGGCGGGACACGGGAACACCCCCAAGTATGCCCTTTTCGCCAAGCTTTTCGACCGCGCTTGCCGCATTCATCGGTAGGCGAAGTGTAAATTCATTGAAGAAACTGTCGTTCAGCAGATCGACACCGTCGATCGCCTCCAGCTTTTCAGCAAGTGTCACAGCCTGCGAATGATTGAGAGAGGCCAACTTCGTTAAACCGCTCTCTCCCAAAAGGCTCATATGGATTGTAAAGGCAAGTGAGCAGAGACCAGCGTTCGTACAGATATTACTCGTCGCCTTTTCGCGGCGGATATGTTGCTCCCGCGTGGAAAGGGTCAGGACAAAGCCCCGCTTGCCATCCTGATCAACCGTCTGACCACAGAGCCGACCCGGCATCTGCCGAACAAATTTCTGCCGCGTTGCGAGAAGGCCAACGTAAGGCCCGCCGAAAGAAAGTGGCACGCCGATTGACTGCCCCTCACCCGCGACGATATCCGCACCCATCTCACCCGGCGACGTGATCGCGCCAAGCGACACCACTTCGTTCACCACAACAACGAGGAGTGTGCCTGCGGCATGACATTCCTCTGCCAAGGCAGAAAGGTCATGAAGACGGCCAAAGAAGTCCGGGTTTTGCGCTACGACACAGGCAATCTCCGAAGTAATGTGATCATCAACCCTCTCCGCACCTGATACGGCAGGAGGGAGATCGATTGTCTCAAACTCAGTAAACTGCAGAGTGGTATGAGTAACATCGCGGTAATGGGGATGCAGATTACCGGAGATCACAGCCTTTTTCCGCCGGGTCACCCGGCAAGCCATCAAAACCGCCTCTGCGCAGGATGTCGCGCCATCATACATGGACGCATTTGCAACTTCCATTCCTGTGATCAGCGCCACCTGTGTCTGGAATTCGAACAGGGCCTGAAGGGTACCCTGGCTGATTTCCGGCTGATATGGGGTATAAGCCGTCAAAAACTCGGACCGCTGGATTATATGGTCCGCGACAGAGGGGACATGATGCTGATAAGCACCTGCTCCTAGAAAACAGGGGACCGAATAGGGCGAGAGATTCTTTGCCGCCAGTTTCCGAAAGTTCTTCTCGACCACCATTTCGCTTTCATGTAACGGCAAGTCAAGTAAGCCCTCTAGACGGCTTTCTTCGGGAATATCGGTAAAGAGATCGTCAATCGACCCAACGCCAATTTTGGTCAGCATTTCTTCCCGCTCGGCGGCGGTATGCGGCATATATCTCATTCGTCGAGACCTTCGACAAATGTCTTATATGTCGCTTCGTCCATCAGATCATCCAGATCGGAGCTGTTGGTCACCTTAATTCTGGCGAACCATCCGCTTTCCATAGCGTCTTCATTAACCATGGTCGGCGCTCCTTCCAGCTCGGTGTTTACGTCGATGACTTCACCGCTCACCGGGGAATAGACTTCTGAAGCCGCCTTGACACTCTCTACGACTGCCAGTTCGTCCCCCTTGGCGATTTCGTCACCTACCGTCGGCACCTCGACATAAACGACATCTCCTAGCTGCCCTTGGGCATAGTCGCTGATACCGATTGTCGCCACGTCGCCTTCGAGCAGCACCCATTCGTGATCTTCTGTGAACTTGTATGACATTCATTACTCTCCAGTGAAAAATTATCCTCGGTAATAGCGCTGCTCGACGAACGGCATCTTCGCCACAACAGCCGGGCGAGGCTTACCTCTGACAAGCAAGTTTATTTTCGTCCCAACGGCCGAAAAATCAAGCGGGACATAGCCCATCGCGATGGGAATTCCCAGGCTCGGAGAAAATCCGCCGGAGGTAATTTCGCCGATGACATTTCCGGCCTCGTCCGTAATCTCCGTATGCTCCCGTGCAGGCGCTCGACCTTCGGGCAAGATGCCGACGCGCTTCACCGCAGGTTTATTGGCTATCTCGGTCTGAATTATTTCGGAGCCGGGAAACCCACCTTCTTCGCGTCGTCGCTTACTGATCGCCCTGATCAAGCACGCCGAGATTGGCGTCGTCGATTCGGTCTTGTCATGGCCATAAAGGCATAACCCTGCCTCAAGACGGAGCGAATCGCGCGCGCCGAGGCCAATCGGTTTCACTTCGCTTTCGCCCAACAGTTTACGGCATATTGCTTCAGCCTGTTTGTTCGGGATGGAAATCTCAAAACCGTCCTCACCTGTGTATCCTGATCGCGTCACGAAACAGGAAACGCCCTCTATTTCAACTTCGCGATAGTTCATAAAGGACATGGTGGCGACTTCCGGCGCAAACCTCGAAAGGACTGCGGCTGCTTTCGGTCCTTGCAGAGCAACAAGAGCTCGATCTGTTAGCTCCGTTACCTCAGCCTTCCCCGCAAGACCATTTGCCAACAGGGCAATGTCCTGCTCCTTACAGGCGGCATTGACAACAACGAACAGATCATTCTCCCGCCGTGTAACAATAAGGTCATCGAGAATGCCGCCCTGATTATTTGTGAGAAAGCTGTAGCGCATCTCGCCGGGAGAAAGCGCCTGAATATCGCCCGGGATCAGCGCCTCGATAGCCTGTGCAGTATTTTCACCAGAGATCACCACCTGCCCCATATGGGAAACATCGAAAAGACCTGCCGCTTCCCGAGTATGCAGATGTTCATTCAGAATTCCGTCGGGATATTGCACGGGCATATCATAGCCTGCAAACGGGACCATCTTGGCACCGAGTTCAACATGCAAACTGTAAAGGACGGTTTTTTGCGTCGACGAAGTATCACTCATAAGGACAACCCTGGTTGCGGACAAAAGCCAAATACTCCAGCAATAGCTGCTGAAACGACCCCCTCTGTCCTATAACCTGAGAGATTTGACGAAGCTGGCGAGAGCCAATCCGCTTACCCCTTCGGTGAAATCACGTACGCGATTTGCTTTCCAGAGTTTCATCCCCCTGCGGTCCGGTTGCCTGAGAGTTTCCGGGGTGGTTGCTCCTTCGGCGACAGCCTAAACGGCCATCTCTCCCGCTGGGATCGACTGAATGTCTGACGGATAATAATGTCGATTTGAGATTAGTCAAACAAGTAATCGCTAACCAAAGACAATTAGCTCTGCAACTCCATCTGCTCTCGCGTGAGCTGGAAACCGATGATGATCACATAGTCGCCGCCCGTCTTCAGACCGGTCAACGGGATACGCTGCTCGAGCTCCTCCTGGACGGTGGCACGACGGCGCCCCTCTTCAACCTCAACCGGACTATAGAAAACTTTCTTTGCTATGATTTCGCCGGTCCGCTCTGCGATAGCAACGAAGAACGGAAATTCCTCTGTCTGGCTGGTTGCGGCTGGCCCCTTGGTCGCTCCGATACGCAGGATCAATTCAACGACAACGGCTGTATCGTCATCGACATACTGGCACTGGCCGCTAAACGGCACAATTATACCTTCAAACCGAACATCGACAAGGTCTCGCCCTACGCCTTCCCGAAATATTGTAATGGTCTCCGCGCCCGGCAAAACCTCCACCTGCGGACAGGGAAGCGGCGGTTTCGAACTGCCAAAGAAACTGAAAATGTCCGTATCGACACTTCCGCTGCAGGCGGAGGTGATCAGCAACGGGACGGCCAGCGTTGCCGCGCGCAGAGGTGTTTTAAGGAAGTTGAACAAGGGCATAATGTATAATAAACCGAAAAGTTAAAACTACAGTGAATTATGGGTACCATCGCAGAGCGGCGCGCCAGCGGTCTGCTTGCATCCGCAAAAGTACATATCCCCGGATTTTGACGCCGTGTATATGAAGGGCCCAAGATCCGTTATCTTGTGGGATCCGTCGCAGAAAGGCTGTTTATCGCTTAATCCGCAGGCACACCAAGCATATTTCTTCCCTTCCTGCACCTCAACCTTATAGGGCGATTTCTGCGCAATTTTGGCCTTTGTCATTTGCATTTACCTCGCCTAGTTATGGCATTACCCTTGAAACTGTTGTATGAGTTCGGCAAATCTAGGATGGACCGGCGGAATTAGCAAGTTTTTACAAACAGCCGTGTACATTCTATGAATTAATCAGGCGTGGATATGAATATGGGTAGATCAGAACGGACTTTGCTATTGGCGGCGCCGCGCGGATTTTGCGCCGGTGTAGATCGTGCGATTCAGATTGTAGAAAGAGCGCTCGAAAAATATGGCGCGCCAGTCTATGTCCGCCATGAAATCGTTCATAACCGCTTCGTCGTCGAAAATCTCGAAAAGAAGGGGGCGGTTTTCGTTGACGAACTAGCGGATATTCCAAAAGATGTCCCAGTGATTTTTTCTGCCCACGGTGTCGCGAAATCAGTGCCGGCCGAGGCGGAAAAACGCAAGATGTTCTATATTGACGCCACCTGTCCGCTGGTTAGCAAGGTACATCGAGAAGCGGAACGCCACGAACGAGATAGTCATGAAATTATCCTGATCGGCCATCGC
>CALEMG010000534.1 GCA_937910835.1 uncultured Alphaproteobacteria bacterium
GCAGTAAAACCAGACCATATGCGTAACAATCCGACGCAGCGCCAGCATTACATTTGTCTACATACAAAGCTTTATTTTTTGCTTTGTTCTCGGAATAAAATTTTTCCTTTTCCTCTGCTGTCATTTTTCCGCTTGAACAGCCAGCGGCGAGTAAGAAAGTTAAAATTACAAGATAAGTAATACGATGCATGACGGCCTGTTACCCTCGCTGGTAATCTAAAATCCAAAGGAATTCGTTCTATTAGTTAGGTTGCAACATAACCGGAGTTCAATCCAGAGTTATTTTTTTATTTATAAATACACTCTTTGAGGACATTTCGCTTCAACAGAAAAAATCTCTTGATGGAGCGAGCGGGCAATCACGTAGACAGTATAAAAATCTCTACTACCCATAAACAACCCAATAATTTTTTGTCGAAATCAATAGGGAAATTTAGCAAGAATCAAGATTTTAACGATATCAAAATATCTTTATTTTTCAAATACTTACAAATTCTCGCACGAGGATTCAGGAATAGGCAATTCCACCAAATCTGATTATGCTGAATGTCTTTCTTTGCTATCATCAGGGGCCTGGTCGCGCTCAAACATTCCATAGTCGCGGATGACGCTGGCGATACGTATGCGGTAATCCTTAAAGACGGAGGCTCCGCCCTTTGCCTGGGCATTCCTGTGCGCTGATATATTGCGCCATTGCTCAACCGCCGCCTCGTCACGAAAGAAAGAGATGGAGAGAATTTTTGTCTCATCTGTCAGGCTCTGAAATCGCTCAATCGAAATAAAACCGTCTATCTCGTCCAGGGTGGGGCGCAGGCTTGCCGCGATATCAAGATACTGCTGCTTGTGTTCTGCATGCGGATGCACTTCAAATATGACGGCAATCATTTTGCGAAACCTTTCTTACTCACTTTCAGGGCGTATGAAACTCATCGTCATAGTCTGGGTCAGAAAATATTAGAAAACACCCAGTTTCCAGGTCCTCATAGGTCATATTTTTATCGTCATAACAATAATTCCCATATTTATGCTTCGTATGGACCTGGAGGGAGTCTTTGTTCACCGGTTCCGTCAATGGGCCTTCCCTGAAACATAAAGCAAGTATTCCTCTGTCTCTGTTTTCAAGAATACTCAGGATCAAGTTGCCTTTATCAACCTCTTGCAACGCAATTTGCATCAAATTCTGAGGCAACCTTCGCCAGAGTAATTGTGGGTCATTCTCTTCAAAACCAGAACCTACCCAAGTCGGATTAATATACTCGGTCGTTGTTCCCATCTCGAATGTTTCCATCTCTATGCTCCGATTTATCTCTCCCTACACCCAAAATATATAAGGACCCTATAATAAGGGGGTACCAGAGAAGTGGAAAAACGGCTTAAACCTGCCATTCTCAGTTTTTTGATTCAACCGTTTTCCCGTGTCGTACCCGATAAATTAGGGGGTACCGTACCCGCCAATTATAGGGGTCAGATAGTTTTTTCTGGCGGCTTTTTTGATCTTTTTGCGGTGGCTGTTTTTCCGACGCCACTCTTTAATTTCTGCCTCTGTTTTTGGCTTCCACTCATTCGTTGCTGGATTGCCGTTTCTATCTACATAATAAGTGAGGCGATATTTGGAGGCGTCGTTTCTGCCCGCCCAACGACCGCCGCGCTGGACCTTAACCAGACCCAGGAATACAGCTTCGTCAATAGCGTCAGTGACATAGTTTTTGCCTATACCCCATTCAATTAACTGCGAATGCGTTGCAAAGAGATTGCCATTTTCAGTCCCGGCATGGTTCATATGCTCAAGTTCCAAAAAGTCTAACAAGCGGACAACGTTTATGCTCCGGCAGCGCCATGCATCGCTCGCAGTAATTTCTCTTGTACGCCAAACCCACGGCTCATCTTTTGGCGGCCTCATTGCTGCGCCGCGACGGCCCGCGTATATACCGGAACTACGGCCCGTCGCGTCTGGTTTACCGTAAGTACTCAATCTAATTTGTCCACTTTAGACTGGAGCACATAACGCGCATGATTGCCGGGGAAGGGGCCTTTATGGGCTTCCCATATGGTCTGGATATCCAGCCCGTATTCATGGCGTAGCTGATGAATATAAGCGCTCCAGCGCGGGGCAGGGTTATCGAGTGGCGTACAGCCTCGCTTGCCTGCCTTTTTAAGCTCCAGGAGTGCCCAGGCATATCGACCGGGGATTTGGCGGGTGACGCGTTTTCCATCGGCGTCATAAGATGCTCTCACTTCCAACCGCTTCATTTGACACCTCCACCAAGCAAATCGTCATATACTTTTGCAAATGTTGGGGTGAAATTATGCCGCCGTTGTAATATGGAAGCTCTCTGACTCAAGGGAGTTTGAGTCCTTTTCAACTGACCGGACCCATGAAGTCCAGAGTTGATATTTCGTGCTTTATCGTCTATGTAACTCATGCAATGGTTCTCCAAGGAATGTTGCAAAAATGGGAGTTATTCCGTTTTTTAAGAGCGGCTGTGTTGCAGTGACCAAACATCACACAGCCGCTCTTAGTCTTCGTAAGCGTTTTCTTCATTGGATTTCTCCAATCTCTGGCAAACGCTTTAGCCAGTTTTCAAATTCCGTTACAGGTATGATTGTCCGGCGACCGCATTTGCGGGCCTTCAATCTTCCTGATGCGATTTCCTGATAAAGTTTTGTTCGGCCTATTCCTGCCTGTTGGCAAGTTTCGTTAACGGACAAAACCGCTTTGAACCGAGACATAGATTCGTTCTTCAAATTATCGTTTCCCTTGCAATGAAATTGCGAGATTGATTAATAACAAAAGACGTAAAATGGTCTTTGTCTGACGCAGCAAAATACAGACTAATAGTTGCCCGTCAGTAGCTCGTATTGTGTGTTTCGAATCAATCACGGCCGCATTTTCGCCTATTTAGCCGAATCAAGTCAACAGCAGACAAACTACAACTTGTGGATAAAATTACCTTGAGCAATACATGTAGTGTTTTCAATAAGTTAGAAAAAATTTTTCCCTTAAAGAGGCTTGTCAACTATAATTTTTAGAACAAAATAGAAACATTTGACGAAGAATCACCGCTATCATACCGCTGATTACAATACTTTCCCCAATCCCGCATTATCCGAACCCTTTTCTCGTATAGGTCGCCCCGGCGATAGGCGGCCTCCACTTTGTTGCCGACGCTATGCGCCAGGGCCATTTCGGAAACCTCGTTCGGATAGTTGGTTCGCTCCGTTGCCCAGTCTTTAAATGTTGATCGAAAGCCATGCGCGGTCAGGTCATTGCGGCCCATGCGTTTTAATAGTTGCAGGAACGCCATGTTGCTTAAATGGCTGTATGGCCTTTGCCCCGGCAACACGTAATCATTCTGCGCCACCTCTCTTAACCTGGCGAGAACATCCAGCGCAGGCTCAGACAATGGAACCCGGTGTTCTTTGCCTGCCTTCATTCGATCCGACGGGATAATCCAGGTTGACGCGTCCAGATCAAACTCGGACCAGCGCGCCTTGATAATCTCACCTGTGCGCGCCGCTGTCAGGATTAGCAATTCAAGCCCCATTGCGGCGATGCCTTCCTGTTCTCGCAGCGCAGCCATAAAGTCGCCTAGGTCATCATAGGGCAGGGCGGCATGGTGTTTGACCTGCTGCACTTTGGAGCGGGCAGGCAGTATCTTGTCCAGATTGCCTTTCCATCGCGCTGGATTCTCACCCTCCCGATATTTTCGCGCCGTTGCCCAGTCCAGCACCGATTCAATCCGGCCCCGCACGCGACTGGCGGTTTCGGATTTCTCCAACCAGATAGGCTCCAGGATTTTCAAAATCAGGCCTATATCTACATCAGCAACGGAAAGACTGCCGATAACAGGATAAACATAGGTTTCCAGAGTGCTGGTCCATTGCCGGGCATGCTTGACGTTTTTCCAACCCTTGCTATGCGCCGCGATGTATTTATCCGCGCATTGCCGGAACGGCATTGTTATGACCGCGACGGCTTGCAACGCTTGCCGCTCGGACCGTCTTACTTCTATAGGGTCCAGCCCACTGCGGACCAGTTTACGGCAATTCTGGGCTTCCTCACGGGCCTCAGACAAAGAAACTTCCGGAAAGCCACCCAGCCCCATATCTCTTGTGCGCTTGTTTCTTGTAAATCGGAATATCCAGGACTTTGTATCAAAGCTGCTCACCTGAAGATAAAGCCCGCCACCATCGGCATACATGCCCTTGCGGTTTTCTGCCTTGATCGTGAGTGCATTCAGCCTGTGGAGTTGCCTTGCCATCCGCCCGCCTTTCGTTCTTACCCATTTTTCTACCCATATTTTAACACAGGCTTTGGGCGAACGCTAGCGGATATCAGAAATTACTGATGTATTTGAAACGGCACAAATACTGCGGTCTTAAAGGATATTAGCGAATGGTGGGGAACATTGAAAAACAGGGAAGTGGCGGAGGGTCGGGGATTCGAACCCCGGAAGGGCTTGCACCCTTGCTGGTGTTCATGACCAGTGCATTCTACCGCTCTGCCAACCCTCCGTATCGCGATCCCGGTAAGGTGCCAATATATGGACACTCTCGGCTGCGAATAGTCCTGACCGTTTAAAGTTCTGGTCCGGTGCTGTCAATATATTTGATTTTAAAACCTCCTTTCCCCCGAACACATATAAAGGGCGGTAAAAATCAAGCCTTTTCCACCTGAACCCGTTGCGAATCCTTGGAATTTGTGGCAAAAAGGAGAAATCAGTAAATCGGAGTTCCAATGGCAAAGAAATCGGCGCGTAATTTTATTTTCTCTTTGGTCGGCATTTTCTTAGTTGCTATTTCAACACCAAGCTTTGCCGCACAAGAACCGTTCGATCAATGGCTGCCCAAGCTGAAGGCCGAAGCGCGAGAGAACGGCATCAGTCAGGCGACGATCGATGACGCCTTCGCCAATGTCAAGCTGATCGAAAAAGTCGTCAAGCTGGATCGCAAGCAGCCGGAGGTTGTCCAGACTTTCCAGGAATATATGGCGCAGCGCCTACCTCAATCCCTCATCGATTCCGGTAAGGCCATGCTCAATCAGAACCGTACCGTGCTGGAGGAGGTTGGTCGCAAATTCGGCGTGCAGCCCCGCTTTATTGTTGCGCTTTGGGGAGTCGAGACCCGTTATGGCAAATATACCGGCGGTTTCAGCGTGATCGATGCGCTCACAACACTCGCCTATGACAACCGCCGTGCGGCCTATTTCAGGAAAGAGTTGCTACTCGCACTCAAAATCCTTGATGAGAATCACATTGCCCTTGCGGATATGAAAGGCTCATGGGCCGGAGCCATGGGACAATCACAATTCATGCCATCAAGCTTCGTCAATTTCGCCGTTGACTATGATGCGGACGGACGGCGCGACATTTGGACGACAAAAGCCGACGTCTTTGCTTCTGCCGCCAATTATCTGTCGCGCTCGGGCTGGAAATATGACCAGACATGGGGCAGGGAGGTCCGGCTGCCAAAAGGATTTGACCTCTCCCTTGTTGACCTGAAAGTCGCCAAGCCCATGAGCGAGTGGGAGGCTCTCGGCGTGACCAAGGCCAATGGCGGCCCGCTTCCCTCCCGCCAGCTTGTCGGGTCGCTAGTGCAACCCAAAGGCGGCAACGGGCAGACGTTCCTAGTGTATAATAATTATCGGACAATCCTGAAATGGAACCGGTCAACATATTTTGCAATGTCTGTCGGCCAACTTGCCGATTTGATCGGGGACAGATAGATGTTTGTTAAGCGTAGCGTAAAGGCGTCAGTAGTATGAAAAAATTAGTCCCCAGCTCCGGAATTCTGGCCATTCTTGCAACGACACTCCTGATCGGAGGCTGTTCCGAGGTTAACTTGATCAGCTATGGGGCCAAAAAATATCATGCCTCCCAGGAAAAGAATAACTCCACTGTCAGCAACAACGGCGTTGATCGTGGCGAGCCAAAGCTTGGCAAGCCCTATGAGGTGGCGGGTATCTGGTATTATCCGAAAGTGGATAACGGCTATGACGAGACTGGCATTGCCTCCTGGTATGGGGAGCCATTCCATGGCCGCAAAACCGCCAATGGCGCGGTCTACGACATGCATCAACTCACCGCCGCCCATAAAACGCTGCCCCTGCCAACAGATGTGCGTGTGACGAACCTGGAAAATGGCCGCTCTATTATCGTGACCGTCAATGATCGCGGCCCGTTTGCCCATTCACGCATCATTGATATGTCCTACCGGGGAGCGCAGCTTCTTGGTATGGTAGAGAAGGGAACTGCGAAGGTCCGTGTTCAGGTCATTAATGGCGGCGATAATCTGGATCAATCCATCATCGCCAAGCCAACAACACCGGTGAGTGAAAAGAACAACGTTGCCGCTGCGCCTCAGGCCAAAATAGTCTCGGGCACACTGGCGCCGCCGCCAAACATCAAGGCCGCGCCAATACCGAAATCAGAGCCGCTTCCCGCGCCGGTAACAGCTACATCCGGGACACAGCTTGCATCGGCATCCGCCTATAGCGCACCGTCACCCGTGGTCAGCGCTGCACCAATCACGGAAAGTGAGATTTTTATACAGGCCGGCGCGTTTATCGATTATAACAACGCCAATATTTTGAGCGCGCAGCTTTCGACGATGGGACCGACGAAGGTAAGCCAGGTTCTGGTAAACGGTCAGGATTTTTACCGGGTACGCGTGGGCCCCGTTCAGGACATTGCCAGAGCGGATCAAGTTCTGGAAAACCTGATTAATACCGGCCATACGGATGCCCGGATAATAATTGAGTAAACGGCCATAAACTGGCCAAATTACAGCATTAGGCAAAACCGGAAATCAGCTGTGCGCCGCCAACCTACGATAAGAATGAGATATACTGAAAGCATGAGTGCAATGACACACAGGACTTCACCGACAGGATTTTTCTCCGCCCTATGCCTCTGCCTGACACTCTTTGTGGGTAGCGCGGCAGCCCAGAGCATCGAAACCCCGGCGCGGGAGGCCTTTGTCTTTGACATGAATACGGGCGCGGTGCTTCTGGAGAAAAATGCCGATGATCTGATGTCGCCAGCCTCCATGAGCAAGCTGATGACGGTGACAATGGTGTTCGAGCGCCTGAAGGAAGGCTCCCTCAAACTGGAGGATACACTGCCCGTCAGTGAGAAGGCCTGGAAAAAGGGTGGCTCGAAAATGTTTGTCGAGGTGGATACACGGGTTGCCGTGGGTGATCTGCTGCGCGGGATCATTATTCAATCCGGAAATGACGCGTGTATTGTGGTTGCGGAAGGGCTTGGCGGATCCGAGGAAGGCTTTGCCGAGGCCATGACATCGCGCGCACGAGAACTTGGCCTTGAAAAAAGCACCTTCCGGAATGCAACGGGCTGGCCGGACCCAAACCATAAAATGACGGCACGGGAGCTTGGTGTGCTGGCAAAACATATTATTCAGGATTTCCCGGAATATTACCCGATATTCGCCGAAAAAGACTTCACCTTCAGCGAAATCAAACAAGGCAACCGCAACCCGCTTTTATACAAGAATAACGGCTCGGATGGCCTTAAGACCGGCCATACGGAAGAATCCGGTTACGGCCTTGTTGGCTCAGCGGAGCGGGATGGACGGCGCATTATTGTCGTTGTTAATGGGCTTGAAAATGCCAAGGCGCGCAGCCGCGAATCCGAACGGTTGATGGAGTGGGCATTTCGGGAATTTAATAACTATGCCCTCTTTAAGGCAGGAGATGTCGTTGACAACGCCCGGGTCTGGCTGGGAAACGCGGATACGGTTCCGCTCACCGTAGAATCCGATCTGACCGTGACCCTTTCACGGGCGGCGCGGAAATCCATGACGGTAAAAGTCGTCTATAACGAGCCAATCCCGGCGCCGATCATCAAAGGAACGCCGGTGGCGCAACTGGTCGTGGAGGGGCCTGAAATGGAAACCGTATCGGTCCCGCTGATCGCGACAGAGGATGTTACCCGACCCGGAGCTTTCAAGCGCCTAACGTCGGCCGTGGAGTATCTCGTTTTCGGCCCGTCCTCAAACTAGGCCGAAGCAAGCAGGATGCAAACAAAAAAGCGACGCGGGAAATTCATCACGCTCGAAGGCGGGGATGGAAGTGGTAAATCCACGCAAAGCCGCCTTCTAGCAACATTTCTGAAAGAAAAAGAAATCGACAGCCTGCTCACGCGGGAGCCAGGCGGCGCACCGGGCGCGGATGAAATTCGGGAGCTTATCCTAACAGGGGAGCCGGACAGATGGGACGCCATCGGGGAGACATTGCTTTTCTATGCCTCCCGCAGAAATCATTTACGCCTTACGATCTGGCCCTCTCTTGACGAAGGCCGCTGGGTTCTCTCAGATCGGTTCGCGGATTCTACCATGGCCTATCAGGGGTATGGCAATCAGTTAGGCGAGGATGCCGTTCGGAAAATTCATGATTTCACGGTCGGCGACTTCGTGCCGGATCTGACCTTTATTTTCGACCTGCCGGCGGAGGAGGGGCTTCATCGCACGATGGGGCGGAGCCATAACGAAGATCGCTTTGAGAAGATGGATCTCGATTTTCACGAGCGCCTCCGCGACGGGTTTCAGAATATTGCCCGGCAAAATCCGGAGCGATGTGTCCTTATTGATGCGACACGCCCCGTCGATGATATCCAGCAAGAGCTGCGCGACATTTTGACAGCGCGCCTGTTGTCGTGACTGCCCTGCCGCAATCTGACAAGCTCGACGGTTATCCGCATCCGCAGGATACCACTCATCTTATCGGCCATGAGGAGGCCGAGGCGCGTTTCCTAGATAATTTTCAGAGCGGGCGGTTTCATCACGCTTGGCTGATCACCGGCGCGAGGGGTGTCGGCAAGGCCACCTTCGCCTATCGTGCGGCAAAGTTTCTCTTAAGCCAACAGGCAAGCGAAGGAGGGGGGCTGTTCGGCCCTCTCGAGACCCTCGATGTACCCGTGGACGACCCGGCGCTCTCGCTGATCCATGCGGGCTCACATCCCGGTCTCGCAGTTCTGCGGCGGCAATATGATACCAAGGGAAAGAAGTTCTATACCGCTATCCGTGTCGATGATGTGCGCGCCCTGAGCCCGTTTTTCCAGCTTACGGCTTCCGATGGGAGCTGGCGGATTGTGATCGTGGATTCTGTTGATGATATGAACCCGAGCGCCGCCAATGCAATTTTGAAAACTCTGGAGGAGCCACCGAAGAAAACACTGTTCCTGCTGCTTTCCCACACACCGGCGGGTTTGCTCCCGACCATCCGATCCCGCTGCCGTCAGCTCGCGCTGCGCCCCCTTGATGATACCAATATGAGAAAGGTATTGGCGCCGCACTCTGAAACCTTGTCGCCGGAACAACTTGATATGCTGCTAACCCTTGCGGAGGGGAGCCCCGGAAAGGCACTTCGCCTACTGGAAGCGGGAGGGCTTGAAATCTTTACCGCTCTTCTCGATATCTTCAGGGAATATCCACGCCTTGATGCCGAAAAGCTGCATGCCCTTGCGGATAAGAGCGGACTGAAAGACGGGGAGACTCGCTACCGAAGCGTATGCGAGATTTATCCCTGGTGGCTGACCCGCCTTGTGCGTACAGCCAGTGAGGATTTCGCCGGCAACAACCTTATTCCTGGCGAAGCGGACATCATGAAACGAATGATCTCCCGCCATTCCCCATCTGACTGGGCGGAGCTTTGGGAAAAAGGGAATGAGTTGATCAAAAGAGCGGATTCAATCAATCTCGACCGCAAACAGGTTGTGCTCAACCTGTTTTTAAATGTAGAACGCATGGGCAGGTAAAACCAAAAACGGTGCGGATAGTTGATGTTAGTCGATAGTCATTGCCATTTAAATTTTGAACAGCTTTCCAGCCAGTTGGACGATGTTGTCGAACGGGCGAGGGAGGTCGGCGTCGGCCATATGCTGACCATCGGCACGAAACTTCGTGAGTTTGAAGCTGTGCGCGCCATCGCCGAGCGGTACGACGATATCCATTGCTCCGTCGGCGTGCATCCGCATGAGGCCGAAAGCGAAGGCGATGAAGTCACGGCGGCCAAGCTCATAGAGTTAGCATCACATCCGAAAGTCGTTGGCATTGGCGAGACAGGCCTGGATTATTTCTATGAACATGCCCCGCGGGAGCTACAGAAAAAGTCCTTCCGCCTGCATATCGAGGCGGCGCGAGAGACCGGCCTGCCGATCATCGTGCATACACGCGATGCCGATGCGGACACCGTTAAGATTTTGCATGAGGAGTATGAGAAGGGGCCTTTCACAGGGGTTATCCATTGCTTTAGCTCCGGCTGGGAAGTCGCAGAAAAATCAATGGAAATTGGGTTTTATATCTCCATTTCCGGGATAGTGACCTTTAAACCCGCCGAGGAACTTCGCGAGCATGTTCGCAAGATACCTGTTGGGAGATTGCTGGTCGAGACGGATAGCCCGTATCTCGCGCCAGTGCCCAAGCGCGGCAAGACGAATGAGCCATCTTTTGTTGCCCATACGGCCGCGAAGGTCGCGGAGCTCAAAGAGTTGGACCCTGACCGGCTCGCCGCCATAACGACAGATAATTTCTTTAACCTTTTCAATAAGATAGAACGGAATTTTTAATGGAAGTGACGATCCTAGGCTGCGGTACCTCTGGCGGGGTACCGCGCATCGGGAATGATTGGGGTGCTTGCGATCCGAATGAGCCGAAAAACCGTCGTCGCCGCTGTTCGATCCTGGTTAAAGAGAAGGACACCACCGTCCTGATCGACACGTCACCGGATATCCGCGAGCAGCTTCTGGATACAGATATCGGCAAGCTCGACGGCGTTGTCTGGCCCCTTGAACATGCCGATCAATGCCACGGGATCGATGAGCTTCGCGTACTCGCTATTCGCAACCGCGAACGCGTTAACGTTTGGAGCGATAAGAAAACCCTCGACATCCTGATGACCCGTTTTGATTACTGTTTTCGCCAACTGGAGGGCAATCCATATCCGGCCATATTACAGGAACATTATATTAGAGGGCCGTTCAGTATCGGTGATATCGACTTTATTCCGTTCGATCAGGATCATGGCAGCATCACGAGCCTCGGGTTCCGGATGGGCGCGATTGGCTATTCAAATGATCTCGTCAATCTCGACGATCGCGGATTTGAAATCCTTAACGGCGTCGATACATGGATCGTCGATGCGATGCGTTATACGCCACATCCAACGCATGTGAATCTGGAAACGGCGCTTAAATGGATTGAACGGCTTAAGCCACGGCGCGCTGTGCTCACAAATATGCATGTGGATCTTGATTACCAGACATTGCTAAAGGAACTCCCCGAAGGTGTCGAGCCAGGCTATGACGGCATGGTGATCTCCGTGTAAGAAATCATACCCTTATTTTCAGCGCGCTCAGCTTTAAATGCACTACCTTGTATCGACGAGCCCCCTCAAAATAAGGTCATCAGGGCCCCCTCAGCCCGTGGGGGCCTTTATATAACCATATCCAATATTATCCATAATATATATTATGCGCAAAATTGATATTTGAGAAAACCCAAAACTTCGCTGCCCTATTAAGAGAATTACTTGTGCTTTGTGCTGTTATTCGTCGCCATAGATAATGGCTTCTATAATCTCGACGTTCTCGGCGTCGATGACCCGTGTCGCAACATCAAATGAAAACCCCTGTCGTGCGAGCGATGCAAGTTCCTTGTTTCGCCGCTCGCCGCGTGTCTCTTCGGGTTTATACGGCCCAAATCTACGTCTTTTGACAAAACGCGCCGCCGCGCGCCTGTCGAGCGCGTTCTTATCCTCCCCCAGTTTATCAAGCGCCTGCGCCTGATCGGCTTCTGAAAACTCCATCTCCTGAAGCTTGAGGCCGATCTGAGCCACTGACCGCCCCTGCCGCGCCATAATCCGTGCCTTGCTGGCCGCAAATTCGCTGTCGTTGATAAAGCCGGCCTTGATCATATCCGCAACGACCTTTCCGACATCTTCCATCAGTTTTTCCTCTGACAGATCAAAATGCTCAAGTTGCGGCGTGGCTTTCTCACGCAGATGCCGTGCCATTTTATGGCTTGTCGCCGGGAACCGGTTCAAATAGCGGAGCGCCTGATCACGCAGCCATTTCGGTGTCGGTTCCACTGGCTTTCGGGGACGTTTTTCTTTCGCCTTTTTCTCTTCAGTCATCCAAAACTCGATTATTTCGTCGATTTTCGCATGTTACTTATGGCCAGGTCCAAAGGAAATCCTTTAAACTTCTCTCATCCTAAATTTTAAGCATGAGAGACTGCTGCATGTCCGAAAACAAGGCACCTGCCCCGATTGATCAACTTCTTGATATCATGTCGAAATTGCGCAACCCGGACGGCGGATGCCCGTGGGATCTGGAACAGAACTTCGAAACAATTGCGCCTCACACGATTGAGGAAGCCTATGAGGTTGCAGAGGCTATTTCCAGGAACGATATGGCTGAACTGAAGGATGAACTCGGCGACTTAATGTTTCAGGTGGTTTTCTATGCGCAGATGGCGAAAGAAGCGGGTGATTTTGATTTCAACGACGTCATTACCGGCATTTCAGAGAAAATGATCCGCCGCCACCCCCATGTATTCGGAGGTGCCGATATCGCGACGGCTGAGGCACAAACCACGGCATGGGAGGAAACAAAAGCGCGGGAACGGGCAGAAAAAACAAAACACACCGATAAAGTCCCCTCTGCCCTTGATGGCGTTGCCGAGACGCTGCCCGCGCTTACACGCGCCGTAAAACTCCAAAAACGCGCGGCTCGTGTCGGGTTCGACTGGCCGTCAATTGCACCTGTATTCGACAAAATCGAAGAAGAGCTCGGGGAACTTCGGACGGAGATCGACGAGGACGGCAGCAAGGACCGTATTGCCGAGGAATATGGCGACCTTCTGTTCGTACTTGCCAATCTGGGGCGGCATCTTGAGTTGGAGCCGGAAACTGTTCTCCGATCCGCCAATCGAAAATTCATTCGTCGCTTTCAGACTGTTGAGCAACGAATTGAAGATAAAGGAAAAATTATCGATCAAAGCAGTCTTGAGGAGATGGATAAAATCTGGAATGAAGTTCGCGCTGAAGATAAATTAAGCTAATAAAAATTAGGCACTAATTCTGTTTTTTAAGAATTTTCTCTAACCGACCCAAATTTTCCGGCGAAAATTTCGCCTCGATATGCACCTTGTCATCCCGGTCCGCCCGCTCCAATACCGTGCCGTGACGGTAAATCCAGGAGAGCGTGGCCCCGTCTTCTGCCGGAATATCAAGCTCCAGAACTTTCTGCTTCTCCGTCAACTTTTCTTCGATGAGCGCGAGGAATGTCTCCGTCCCCTCACCCGTCACGGCGGAGATGGCAACCTGTCCTTCCTCCCGCGCCACACTATTGAAAAGTTTTTCACGCGCGTCCTCTTCCAAAAGGTCAATCTTGTTCAGAATTTCCAGATAGCTGCCCGTGTCATCCGTATCAACCCCGAGCCGCTCTAACACGTCGAGAACATCCTGACGCTGCGCGCCCGTGTCAATATGCGTGATATCACGAACATGGACTATCAGGTCCGCCTCCAACACCTCTTCCAAAGTCGCGCGAAAGGCTGCAACCAGCTCCGTCGGCAAATCCGAAATAAATCCCACTGTGTCGGAGAGAATCACCGGCTGCCCGCCGGGAAGGGTAATTTTACGCATTGTCGGATCGAGGGTGGCGAAAAGCAAATCTTCCGCAAACACATCCGATTCCGTCATCCGGTTAAACAGCGTTGATTTCCCGGCATTGGTATAACCGACCAGGGCAACGATGGGATATGGGACCTTTTTACGCTTGGCCCGGTGCAATTCGCGGGTCTGTACAACGGAGTTGAGCTGCCGCTTGATCTTCGTGATCCGTTCGTCAATAAGCCGCCGGTCGATTTCCAGCTGCGATTCACCCGGGCCGCCGATAAAGCTTAAAGATCCGCGCTGCCGCTCCAGATGGGTCCAGGACCGGACGAGCCGGGTACGTTGGTAGCTGAGGTGCGCCAGCTCCACCTGCAAGCTCCCTTCCCGGGTCTGCGCCCGCTCACCGAATATTTCGAGGATAAGTCCCGTCCGGTCAACGATCTTCACATGCCAGCGACGCTCCAGATTTCGTTGCTGCACCGGTGTTACCGGCCCATCTATTATTACGACATCTATTTCAGCATTCTTGATATATGCGGCAAGCTCAGCAATTTTCCCTTCGCCAAACAATGTGCCAGGTTTCGCCTTGGACAGGGTGATAACTTCCGAATGCACCACATCGAGGGATATGGCAGCCGTCAAGGAAACCGCCTCCTCAAGGCACCCTTGCGGATCCCGAAGCTTGCTTTGCGTTTTGGTTTTTATATAGGGATGGAGGACAAGCGCTGCCTCCCCCGAACGCAGGCTATCGCGTTCCGAATTAACTTCCATATGGAGAATATAGGGGAACCATGGCGTTGTTAAAGGGTCAGCTTTCCGCGTTTGGGTCAAATAGCTGTATGGGTCCGGCGGGCATTACCGTCGAAATGGCGTGTTTGTATACAAGCTGTTCATGGCCGTCGCGACGCAGCAATACGCTGAAATTATCGAACCAGCTGATAGAGCCTTGAAGCTTTACACCATTAACCAGAAACACGGTTACTGGAACCTTGTCCTTGCGTACCTTGTTTAGAAAAACATCTTGTACATTTTGTGACTTCTCAGCGCCCATCTTGAATTATCTCTCGTCTGTCAAATCGATTTCATTTTGCCCGTTTGTCGCCATAATCAGGGACATTCTGATCGCGTTTTTAAATAAAAGGCAAAAAAGTTTCCCTGACATAAGGATTTCTCCCCCTAAACACAAGCATTATAATGCTGCAATTGCAACAAATAACGACTTTGACAAAAAAAGCACAGTTTCAACTGTATTGTTCGGGAAATACTAGGCGTCTTCAGACATAAATTTCTCGTAAATCGTCCTTAGCTTTTGTGAAATGAGGCCGGGATGGCCATTTCCGATTACCCGATCATCAACTTTTACAACAGGAAGAACGTAAGACGTGCTGCTGGTCAGAAATACCTCACGGGCCGAATGCAGTTCATCAACCGTGAAACTGCGCAATTCAAGCTCAATCCCGCTTTTTTCCAGTTCCCGAATGAGGGATGCCCGTGTGATACCAGCAAGGATGGAATTGCTTGTCGGCCGAGTAACGATTTTCCCTTCCTGACTCACAATCCAGGCGTTGGTGGAGCTGCCCTCCGTCACCATCCCGTCCTCATCGACCTGAAACGCTTCATAGGCGCCGTTTTCCTTGGCCTCTTGCTTCGCCAGGACATTAGGTAGTAACGAGACGGACTTAATATCCCGCCGGGTCCAGCGGATATCGGGCACAGTGATCACGCTGACCCCGTCCTCCGCTATCTTCGCCGTTTTCTCCATCGACAGCCTTTTCGCCGTCATCACCAGTGACGACGATGTATTCTTCGGAAATGGATGATCGCGCGGGGCAACTCCGCGCGTTACCTGCAGATAAATGATCCCGTCGCGAATGCCGTTCTGACGGATCACCTCCCGCATCACAAATTTGAGCGGCTCGCGCTTCATCGGAGGATCCATCCTAAGTTCGCTTAAAGAGCGCCACAGGCGATCCAGATGCCCCTCCTCGTCGATCATCCGGCCACCGACAATGGTCACAACTTCATAAACACCATCAGCAAATTGATAGCCACGGTCCTCTATATGCACGCTGGCGTCCCGATGCGGGAGATACTGACCGTTTACATATGCGATTCTGGACATGGCTTTCCTATTTAATTAACGCCGCCAAAGGGCCGGGTTGAAAAGTGAAAGTACGGCAAAAAACTCCAGCCGCCCCACAAGCATGGTGACACATAATACCCATTTCGAAAAATTGGGTAAGGCTTCATAACTGATAAAATTCTCCTCTCCGACAACGACATCAGTAATCAACGGCTGCGCCGCAGCCCCCGCGCTGGCAAGATTTGTAATGGCGAGGGTAACAGAAGATTGCAGATCGAGTCCGTTAAAGGCCAAAATCAACGTCGCCGCAACCAGAGCCAAGCAATAGAGTGCAAAAAAGCTCCAGGCAGACGTGATCTGTTCGCGCAGGATACGTTGTCCACCGTATGTCAGGGGAAAGATGCTGCTTGGAAAGCTGAGACGGTTTACTTCCGCATTAGAGACCTTCAGAAGAATGCTGATCCGCATCATCTTGATCCCGCCGGCGGACGAGCCCATCGAGCCGCCAATCGTTATCAAGACGAGAATCACAAAAAGCGCGCCAATCGGCCAGTAATATTGTCCGGTTTCCGATATGAGCGGCATGTTATATCCGGTGGTTGTCACGGCGGAGACGGTGTTAAAAACCGCATAGCGCAACGTATCGGCGATCGACATGTCCGTCTGTGTCATCATCAGGAAAAAAACGAAAAGGCTGCCAAGAACGATGGCGATCAAGAGATAGCGATATTCCGGATCCTTGAAGTAAGAGAACCGGTCCCCGTTGAAGAAAGACCAGTGCAGGGAAAAATTTATCGCCCCGAGCACCATGAAAATCATCAAAATTACTTCAATTCCGCGGCTGGCGAAGGCCGTACCGGCGGCATTTGAGGTCATAAATCCACCGGTAGAGAGGGTACTGAAGGCATAGCAGAGGGCATCAAAGGCCGTCATTCCGGCTCACCATAAGGCCACAATGCAGATCGCCGTCAGCAAGCCATAGATTTTCAGCAGGGAAAGCACCGCCGAGCCGATTCGCCGAGACATGCGGCGGCGGCTGCTCTTAGCGATGGCCCGCGTCAACGGATTGCTGCGCGGCAGGTTAAAGGCACTCGCCATGATCGACAGAAAGACAATCACCGCAAAGCCGCCCACCCATTGGATCAGGCTCCGCCACAGCAAAATCGCCGGCGCCTGAACATCCAGATCATCGATAATGGTCGCGCCATTGGTCGTGAATCCGGAAAATGCCTCAAAATATGAATTGGTCCCCGAAGGGATGGCATCGCTCAAATAAAATGGCAGCCCGGCAAACGCAGGGATGATTGTCCAGATCAGGGTAGCCGCCAGAAAGGTTTCACTCCTGCCAAGAATGGTAATTTCCCGTCGCATCGCGAGGATCATGCCGCCGCCGAAAAAAAGCGTCACGATGGCAGAGATAAAAAAGCTCAGCGCGAGTTCATTCTGCCCCTGCGCCAGGGCAAAGAGAAGCGGAACGCTCATCAGCATTGCCAAAAAGCCAAGCGCCCAGCCAACAAACGTAAAGACAGGTGCGAACAACATCGGGGCTAGAAAAATTCAAGGCCGACAGAAAACATTTCCTCAACCTTCTGCACGGAACCCTGAAGGCTCAGGATAATTACCCTGTCATCGGCATGAATTACCGAATCCCCACGTGGAATTTCAACCGTTTCTCCCTTGATGACAGCGCCGATAATGGTGCCATGCGGCAGTTTGATGTCCCTGAGCGGCTTGCCGACAAGCAAGGATGTTTCCAGCGCATCCCCCTCCACCACTTCGGCCGCGCCAACACGAAAGGAATGCAACCCCCGGATCCGGCCCCGGCGGATATGGCGAAGACTTACCGAAACAGTAATAGCGCGCGGATCCACCACCACCTCAAGCCCGAGCGTGGTCACCAGATTGCCGAATACCGGATTATTTATCAGAGTGACGGCGGTTTCCGTTCCCTGCCCCTTGGCCAACAATGACGAAATAATATTAACTTGGTCATCATTGGTGAGCGCGACAATTGTTTCCGCCTGCGCGGCATTCGCTTCTTGCAACAATTCGGGATCAAGCGCACTCCCGTGCAGCACAACCGTCCTCTCAAGTTCATCTGTAATTTTCTCAGCGCGTTCCCGGTTATGCTCGATCAGCTTGAGCGAGACTTTACGCATGTTTTCTTCGATAAACTTGGCGAGATGAAAGCCGATATTACCGCCCCCCACGATGACGATACTGCGCGCTTCCTGCTCCTCATGACCAAAAAGCGGCATGGCGCGAGCCACATGGGCGCTGTCTGCGGCAAAATAAATCTCGTCGCCGGGAAACATTTGGTCATCGCTTGCCGGCACAATCATCTTTCCATCGCGATAAATGGCCACGACCACGACATTCAAATCCGGGAATAATTCAGTCAGCTGCTTGAGCGGGGTATTAATAATCGGGCAGCTTTCATCGAGCCGGACGCCAATAACCTGCACCTTACCATCCGCAAAAGAAACGGTATCGAAGGCGCCTGGCACTTTCAAGCGTCGCTCAATTGCATGCGCAACCTCATCCTCCGGTGAGATAATCACATCAATCGGCAGATTTTCGCGGCTGAATAAATGCGCCCAGAGAGGGTCCGTATACTGATTGGAGCGGATCCGGGCAATTTTCTTTGGAATATCGAAGATCGAATGCGCAATCTGACAGGCAACCATATTGACTTCATCACTATAGGTCACAGCGATGATCATGTCGGCATCATAGGCCCCTGCCCGCTCTAACGCGTCCGGGTGAGAGGCGTGGCCGACCATGGCCCGAACGTCCAGCTCATCCCCGATTTTGCGCACCAGTTCCGGAGACTGGTCAATCAGGGTAACATCGTTGTTCTCCCGGGCAAGCTGCCGCGCGATATTGGAGCCAACCTGCCCCGCACCGCAAACGATTACCTTCATCGCGTCTCTTTCCCCCTAGCCAAATTCCGCATCTATTCCGACGATCTTTTCCGTTCACCGTTACTGACGCCAAGCGTTTTCAGCTTACGATGTAACGCGGACCTCTCCATACCAACAAATGACGCCGTACGCGAAATATTTCCGCCAAACCGGTTTATTTGCGCCTCAAGATATTCCTTTTCAAATCTTTCACGGGCTTCACGTAAGGGAAGCGCCATGATCTCGGTATTGTCATTCTGCCCGATCATGATCGACTTGGCCGCCCCGGCATCAGCGGGCACCATATTCGCGGCGATCGGCGCCGATTTGTCACCCGTCGCAAGAATCATGATCTGCTCGATCACGTTTTTAAGCTGACGAACATTTCCCGGCCAAGATGAAGCCTGCAAGGTTGCAATGGCGTCCTCTCCTATTTTTCTCGGCGGCAATCCGGCACTTTTCGAGAACCGCTCGACAAAATAACGGGCAAGCGGACCTATGTCTTCTGGCCGTTCCTTCAGGGAGGGAACTGATATGGGTACCACGCCAAGGCGATGATAGAGATCCTCCCGCAGGCGGCCATTCGCCATTTCCTCATGCAGATCCCGGCTGGAGGAGGAGATGATCCGCGCATCCACCTTGATCTTCTCGGTACCGCCCACCCGCTGGAAAGTCTGATCGACCAACACTCGGAGGATCTTGCCCTGGGTTTCCATCGGCATGTCGGCAATCTCATCTAGGAAAAGCGTACCGCCATGCGCCTGTTCCAACAAACCACGGCGCTCCCCCTTGACCGAATTCATCCGGCCATCCTCTATGCCGAATAGCTGAATTTCGAGCCGTTCCGGCGCCAATATGGCCGCGTTGAGAACCACAAACGGACCAGCCTTGCGGTGGGATTGATCATGAATGAGACGAGCAGCCACTTCCTTGCCAGACCCGGACGGGCCAGTAATCAGCACCCGGCTGTTAGTTGGCGCGACTTTTTCAATGCTCTGTTGCAGCTGGATCATGACATGGGAACGGCAAATAAGATCCGTCATCACATCACCACCACGGGTCTTGAGGTCCGCCACCTCCCGTCGGAGTCTTATCGCCTCCAACACGCGATCGACAAGTTGGATAAGGCGCTCCGCCTTGAACGGTTTTTCGATAAAGTCATACGCGCCCAGCTTGATGGTCTGAACGGCCGTTTCAATATTACCATGCCCCGAAAACATCAGGACCGGCAAATCTGGCTGATCTTTTTTAATGGCCTGTAAAATCTCAATTCCATCCAGCTTGCTGCCTCGCAACCAGATGTCCAGGATAACGAGGCTCGGGCGCCGATGGGCAATTTCGGCGAGGCACTGATCGCTATTCGCCGCCATCCGTGTCTCCTACCCCTCATCCTCCAGGATTCCGGCCACCAGTTCCCGTATATCAGCTTCATCATCAACGATTAGAATGTCTGCAGACATCGTTAGTCATTCCCTGTTTTCAAATTCGCTTCACTTATGGGAAAAGAGATCCTGACACAGGCTCCCGTCCCTTCTTTCGCATCCGCCATGGCGAGGCTACCGCCATGCTCCTCCATGATCTTATTGACAATCGCAAGGCCGAGGCCCGTTCCTTTTTCACGATGGGTAACATAAGGTTCGGTCAATCGGCTGCGATTTTCTTCGGGCAGACCGCGCCCGTTGTCCGTAATCTCAACCGAAACTTCATCCGCCGTGATGCCAAGATTTACGTTAATTTGACCTTTTGGAAGGTCCGCGCCCCCTGCCTCCCGCCCCTCGATTGCATCGGCGGCATTTTGCAGGAGATTTGTAAGAACACGGTTCACCTGCGGCGCATCGCAGTCACAAATCATCGGCGATCGGGGCGCGTCATAAAGATAGTCGATCTCAGGATGCGCAATTTTTTGTAAGAAGATCGCCTGGCCGACGAGCTCTCCCAGATCCTCCGGTTTGAATTCCGGGGTCGGCATCCGGGCAAATGCCGAGAACTCATCCACCATCTGGCCGATATCACCGACCTGGCGGATGATGGTGTCCGTACATTGATTGAACACATCTACATCGTTCTGTATCTGCTTGCCATATTTACGCTTTATCCGCTCGGCGGAGAGCTGGATCGGGGTCAGCGGATTCTTGATTTCATGAGCGATGCGCCTCGCAATATCGCCCCAGGCCGCCATCCGCTGCGCTGAAACCAGATCCGTGATATCATCAAGCGTCACCACAAACCCCTGAATACTGCCGACGGATATTTCTGCGGCCGCACGCACGAGCAAATGGCGATGGCCATTGGCGGACTGAAGCTGGATCTGGCGTTCGGCAACGCGATAGGGCTTTTCCCGGATTTCATCCAGAAGGGCCGCCATTTGCGGCTGTATATCGAAAAAAGGCCGGCCAATAAGTTCCGCTTCCGAATACCCCAAAAGCTCCGTTGCCTTGCGATTTGGAAGGTTTATCACGCCTTCCCTGTCGAGACCGATCACACCGGAGGAAACGCCGGAAAGCACAGCCTCGGCCCCGCGGCGACGCTCGTCCAGCTTCGTATTCGTTTTCTCAAGCGCCTGACGCTGCGTTGACAGCTGCTCCGTCATCCGAATGAAAGCACGGCTCAGCGTCGCCATCTCGTCATAGGCGCGGCTTTCATCTACCTTGGCTGTCAGATCGCCAGAGCGCACCCGCTCTGCCGCTTTCACGAGGCTCTCGATCGGGCCGACAAGGCGCGAGGCAATGACCAGGCCAAACCAGACGGCGGCCAGCACCACCATCAGCGAAATAATAAAGAAAATCACTGCGAACTGGATTTGAATGCCAAAGCCTTCGTCCTTCAACTGCTCATACTCCAACGCCGCGACGCGTGTTCTCTCCATATGGGCAAGAACCCGTGGCTCGATAAAGCGCCCGACATAAAGAAAGCCGTCCAGCAGGCGATCAAGCCGGATCAAGGCCCGCACCTGATCATCCCCATCGTTCGTGGTGATAACAATCTCCCGCTCCCGCGCCTCGCTGAACAGATTGGGAGAAATTTTATCGAATTCGAGCGCAAAGCTGAGATCGGACTGAGCGATAATATTCTGATTGCCGTCCAGGACGACGGCCTCGCTCAAATTGCGGGCGATGACCTGATCACTGAGATAGGAATCAAACAAATTGCGATTTTCCAGAACCCGTGTCGGGGCACGGTTGATCTGCGTCGCCATCGTCAGAACATCGGAGCGGATGTTCTGGATATGCTCCTTGATATAGGCGTCGGCAACGGCAATCGATTCCGATACCGCCATATTCACCGGATCGGAGAAATGCCGCTGAAAATAGATATTGAAAAAGAGCGCGGAGAAAAGCGCTACCATCAGGGCCGGCGCCACTGCGATCAGCGAAAACAGCCGCAAGATGCGCCGATGCATCATGCTGCCTGAGCCGCCGATCTGCCCCTTGCGCCAAGTTCTGATCAATCGGTGGGTAATGATAATCGCGAGGATGACCACAATCGATACGTCAATAATAAGAAGTATGCGCGTGTACGCCGGGTTTTCTATGGTCAGCGATTCATAGGTGGCAATCCCACTTGCAATGGCCATCATGGCCACAAAGAAAGATGTCTTGGGGCCCAGTCCGATCTTTCTTGTCCAACGGACAAAGGAAAAAGGCTGCTTCACATTATTTTGCTGTGATTCTGCCACAACATCCTCCGACCGCATGGGTCATGATGCAATCTCAGTTTGCCAATAAGTGTCATCTACGGCGGCTATTTGTTCAAAATACCACATTGTGGCATTTAAGCATCACTTCAAGCCGCGCACAACCTGAATATCCAGTTCCCGTATTTTTTTACGCAATGTATTCCGGTTAACCCCCAAAAGGTCGGCAGCCTTGATTTGATTTCCGTTTGTCGCCTCCAGTGATAAGGACAAAAGCGGGCGCTCTACCTCCCGGATAACCCTTTCATAAAGGCCACGAGGCGGCAGACTGCCGGCATGTGCCGCAAAATATTTTGCAATATGACGCTCCACCGCCATGCCGAGGCTCTCGTCCTCGCCGGGAGTATCTTCAAGACTTCCTATTTCCTGCGGCTGCAGCTCCTGCTCAATCACGGAAATATTTATGACATCATCGGAATACAGCGCAGCGAGACGACGCACCATATTTTCAAGCTCCCGCACGTTGCCCGGCCATTTATGCTTTTTAAGGGCTTCAAGCGATTCCTTATCCACGCTTTTTACCGGTCGCCCCTCCTCCTGCGCTTGCGACAGGAAATGCCGAACGAGATCAGGAATATCTTCCGCCCGCTCGCGAAGCGGCGGCAAGCGGAGCGGCACGACGTTCAAGCGGTAATAGAGGTCCTCACGAAACAGTCCCTGCCGCACAAACTGCCTCAAATCCCGGTTGGTGGCGGCGATAATGCGCTCATCAGTCTGAATCGCCGTCCGGCCGCCCGCCGTCGTATATTCCCCCTGCTGAAGAGCACGCAGCGACCGCGTCTGCGCCTCAATCGGCATATCCCCGATCTCATCGAGGAACAACGTGCCGCCTTGCGCCTGCTCAAATCGGCCGATCGCGCGTGAATCCGCACCCGTAAACGCCCCCTTCTCGTGACCAAACAGCTCCGATTCAATCAGTTCTTTTGGAATGGCCGCCATATTGATTGGAACGAATGGGCCCGTCTTCCGCTTGCCATATTCATGGAGCGCACGGGCGACGAGCTCTTTACCAGTTCCACTCTCGCCGGAGATCAGAACCGTGAGATCCGTGCCCATCAGCCGCGCCAGCACCCGATATATCTCCTGCATCGCCGGTGAGCGGCCGATCAGGGGTGTTTTAGTCTCTTCTTCATCTTGCCCGCCAAAGCGGCTTGCAGCTTTCTTCGGCTTGGAAAGGGCGCGATCCACCACCTGAAGCAGGAGCTTGAGATCGAAAGGCTTCGGCAGATAGTCATAAGCGCCCCGCTCCGTCGCCTTAATCGCCGTCAATAGGGTATTCTGTGCACTCATCACCACGACGGGCAGATCAGGCCGGATCTTCTTGATCCGGGGGAGCAGGTCAAGGCCGTTTTCGTCGGGCATCACGACATCGGTCAGAACAATATCACCCAACCCTTCGAGCACCCAGTTATAGAGCGTAGAAGCGTTACTGGTAGAGCGCACAACATAGTCGGCGCGGGAGAGTGCCTGCTCCAGAACCGTACGGATACTCTGGGCGTCATCTGCAACTAAAATCGTTCCGGGCATCTTTATTCCATATCCGTTTTCATAAAATTATAGACCGGCAAGCGGATCAGCACTTTACTGCCCGCTTCCGATGACTCAAATTCGACAATCCCGCCGTGATCGCCGACAATCTTGGCGACCAACGCAAGGCCAAGCCCGCTGCCGCCCGCCTTTGTGGTGACAAAAGGATCGTATATATGCGGTAGGATCTCTTCGGGGATACCGGAACCATTATCCTGCACCCCGACCTCAAGTGGCAACTGCACCTTCTCCTGCGCACCCGGGACGGCCAGGCGTATCCCGTGGCGATAGGCAGTACTGAGCGTTACTTCTCCCCCGTCTTCAGGCGCAGCTTCCACCGCGTTTTTCACCAGATTGAGTAGC
>CALEMG010000535.1 GCA_937910835.1 uncultured Alphaproteobacteria bacterium
CATGGTGTTCCAGAAGCCGAACCCGTTCCCCAAATCGATTTACGATAACGTGGCCTATGGTCCCCGTATTCATGGCCTGGCCAACAATAAGGATGATCTCGATGAAATCGTCCTTACCAGCCTTGAAAAGGCGGGTCTGATCAAGGAAGTACAGGATCGCCTGCATTCAACGGGTACCGGCCTTTCCGGCGGGCAGCAGCAGCGGCTCTGTATCGCCCGGGCACTTGCCGTGCGGCCGGACATTATCTTGATGGATGAGCCCTGTTCCGCGCTCGACCCGATCGCCACGGCAAAGGTTGAGGAACTGATTGATGATCTCAAGGAAAACTACACCATCATTATCGTAACCCATTCGATGCAGCAGGCCGCGCGTATTTCCCAGCAGACAGCCTTCTTCCATCTTGGGGAGATCGTCGAGACGGGTGATACCGAAAAATTATTTACCAGCCCTTCTGATGAGCGGACGCAGGGCTATATCACCGGTCGGTTCGGTTGATAACATAGTATAGGAATAGGAGAATTCCAAAATGAGTAGCGGTCATATCGTTAGGTCCTTTGACGAAGAGCTTGAAGATGTTCGCAACACCATCGTAGAGATGGGTGGACTTGCCGAATCCCAGCTTGAAGCAGCCGTGCGTTCCCTGACCGAGCGGAACACCGAACTCGCGCTCAAGACGATAGAGGCGGACAAGACTGTCGATAATCTTGAACAAGAGGTCGATAACAAGGCGATCCGCCTGCTAGCGCTCAGGAATCCTGTTGCGGATGACTTGCGGCTGGTGATTTCGGCGCTGAAGATTGCTTCTTTGCTGGAGCGGGTTGCCGACTATGCGGCGAATATCTCGAAACGAGTGATCGCGCTTAATCTCGCGCCGTCTCTCGCGCCGGTTTCCTCCATCCCGCGGATGGGCGAAATGGTCCGCCGCATGATCGATGATACCTTGAAAGCCTACACCACCGGCGATGCCGATCTGGCGTATGAAGTCTGGACACGGGATCAGGATGTAGATCAGCTTTACAACAGCATGTTCCGCGAACTCCTGACCTTCATGATGGAGGATCCGCGCAGCATCACGAGCTGTACGCATCTGATCTTTATGGCAAAGAATATTGAAAGAATCGGCGATCATATGACGAACATTGCCGAGATCATTATCTATCAGGTCACTGGCGAGATGCCGACGGAACCGCGCCCGAAGGGCGATAAGACAAGTGTTACAATGATAGAGAATGAGAATCCTTAAGGTGTTAGCATAGTTAAATGAAGATACTTGTAGTTGAAGACGAGCCGGCCATGGTCGAGCTCTTGCGGTATAATCTTGAGAGCGAGGGGTTTGATGTTGCATCTGCCCATGACGGAGATGAAGCCATTCTTGCGATAGAAGAAGAACAGCCGGATATGCTTCTTCTCGATTGGATGCTGCCCAAAGTCTCTGGCATTGAGATTTGCCGCCGTCTGCGCCGGGACCAGAAGCATGGCAATTTGCCGGTTATCATGATCACTGCGCGTGGTGAGGAGGCAGATCGGGTAAGGGGACTTGACGTCGGGGCCGATGACTATGTCGCAAAGCCCTTTTCGCCGGCCGAGTTGATGGCCCGCATTCGCGCCGTTCTCCGCCGGCGTAATCCGGAAGTGGGCAGTGAGAAGCTGAGCGTCGCCGACGTAGTCGTCGATTAGGTGGCATATAAGGTTAAGCGGGGCGCACGGGAGTTGCGCCTAGGGCCCACGGAATTCAAACTGCTTCGCTACTTTATGGAGAGGGCAGGGCGTGTTCTGACCCGCGAGCAATTGCTCGATGGTGTTTGGGGGCAGAATGTCTATGTCGAGGATCGGACGGTTGATGTCCATATCCGGCGTTTGCGCAAGGCACTCAATGAAAAAGGTGAGCCCGACCTGATCCGGACCGTTCGTGCCGTGGGCTACTGCTTCGAGAAGGCATAAAAAATACCGCCCGGCTGTGTGCAGGGCGGTATTTAATTTTATTCGGATAACACGCTTAGTTTGAGGCGGTTTTGATCTGCTCTTTCAGCTTGTTGATCAGCCCCTCAACGCCAACGCCAGGCTGACTGACCACCGAGGCAAACTCGGACCGGTGTGTTTGTGCCATGCTGATGCCTTCAATAATGACATCGACGATCTTTTCGCCATCATTGGTTTTGCGAACCCGCCAGTCAAGTTTGATAGGCGGCCCGTTGGGACGGGTAATCAGCGAATGAACCAGCGACTCCTTGTCATTGAGTGACGTGGCATCCTTGATTTCCAGATTTTCTCCGGAATAAGAGCCGATTTTTTCAGCATAGCTTGTCACCATGTAATCGCGGAAAACTTTCAGAAATTGAGTTTGTTCTGTTTCCGACGCGTCGCGCCAATATTGACCGAGAACGAACCGCCCGATACGCTTCATGTCAAAGCTGGAATCAAGAAATTTCTCGAAGCGATCCTGCTTTTGCGTTTCGCTTAGAGACTTGTCAGCAAGTGTTGCAACAGCCTCATCTCCGATACTTTTGACCATTGCCAGAGCGGCCTGTTCTTTCGCTTGTACGGCGAAGGCCGACGGTTGAAAGAGGACAGCCATCGCCGCAGCGATGAGCGTTCCTTGGAAAAATTTTCGTCTCGTGAACATCAAATACTCCTCCGACGGAATCCGTTTCCAAATGGAAAATAAAATTTCGAATGAAAAAAGTTAAGTCTAACTAATCCTTCTTAACGGGCTCATCATCATCGTCAAATGACATATCCGGCAATTGTGTCGAATTGCTGGCACCATTAAGAATCATGTTGTTCCGATTTTGGCGATATAGGCTTCTAATTGCTGCATAGAAGTCGATCGAGTTTTTCTCGATTTCATCAAGCGCCTCGATTGAGCGGGATCTCTGGTCCAGTCCATGTGCCGCAGTACGAATGAGCCCGGCATGTTCGATATCATTTTCTTTGGCGGCGTAATTGATCGGATCAAGATAATAATCGGCGATGCCGCCAACAGCCGCACGTGTTGTTCTGGGACCAAAGAGGGGAACAACAAGATACGGCCCTTCCTGAATTCCCCATTTTGCAAAGGTCTGGCCCATATCTTCAACCGGAGTGTTCAGCTTGGCCACATCAAACAGGCCTCCCACACCGAGGAAGGTGTTGGTGAAAAAGGCACCCATATTGTCCCCGGCGCCATCCAGGTCGCCTTGCAGGACGTTATTGATCAGGTAGATCGGCTGCGACAGGTTGGTCAGGAAATTAGTGACACTGTCGCGCACAGGTGCGGGAACGACGCCACGATACATTTCCGCTACTGGCTTGAGGAACAGCGCATCGAGGGCATAGTTCACATCAAAGAAGTAACGGTTCATCGGTTCAAGCGGATCGTAAACTTCATTATACATCACAGCGACGGCCTTGCCATCCTTCTGCTGCGGCGTTGCACAGCCACTAACGGTGACGAGAAGGGCAATGGCCGTTAATCCGGCTTTTAAGTAGGATGATTTTGAACGCAAACCCATTTTTATCTTTTCCAACTCAGTACCTGTGGTCCGAAAACGAGGCCTAAACCTATCCGGGAAGAGTTACTAAAGTCTTTAACCTTATTACTTAAACTCTGTTTAACTGATTTTTACAATAAAACAACGGTCTTAGACAATGGCAACCTCCGGTATCGTAACTATCACATGGCTATATTCAAGGCGAGTCGCCGTTTTTTTAGGTTAACAGATTACTTTTATGGTGTGGCGAAAAAGTCGCGAGTCAGGCTATAATTTTCCTGTACAAAGATATAAAGATATGTTTATGTCGTACAAGTTAATGATTTTATTGAGGTCGATGTGGAAAATTTGCTCCAGGGATTACGCGCTGCCGGGGAGGAGACCCGGCTGAGGTTGTTGGTTCTCTGTGGTCATTCGGAATTGACGGTCAGCGAACTGACGCAGATTCTCGGGCAAAGCCAGCCCCGTGTCTCCCGCCATCTGAAACTTCTGTGCGAGGCTGGCCTGCTGGACCGGTATCAGGAAGGGAGCTGGGTCTTTTACCGGCTATCTGCGAAACATAACGCCTCCTTGCTGGCGCGCACCCTTGTCGATCTGGTGCCCGAGGCGGACCCCATCGTCTCCCGCGATCTCGAACGGCTGGAAACGGTCAAAAAGGCTCGGACCATGGCAGCGGAGGAATATTTCCGGGAAAATGCCGCCCGCTGGAATGAGATTCGCTCCCTTCACGTGCCGGAGGAGGCCGTGGAAGATGCCCTTCTGACGCTCACCAAGGGGCACAAGATCACTGATTTTCTCGATATCGGAACAGGCACCGGCCGGATGCTGGAACTGTTCGGCCCCAAGGTTACCCATGCCATCGGCGTTGATTCCAGCCGGGAGATGCTCTCCTTCGCCCGCACGGCGATTGAGGATGCGGGCTTGCGCAATTGCCAGGTGCGCCTTGCGGATATGTATAATCTGCCCTTCACGAACCAGTCCCAGGACGCCATCGTCATTCATCAGGTGCTGCATTATGCAGAGGATCCGGGCATCGCCATCCGGGAATCCGCGCGGCTCCTGAGGGGCGGCGGCAGCTTGGCGATTGTTGATTTAGCCCCCCATTCGCTCGACAGCCTCCGCATCGAACATGCCCATCGTCATATGGGATTTGATGAGGACAATATCTGGGCCTACTGCGCTGAGGCGGGGCTTGAGCCGAAGGATTTCAGGGTGCTGAAGGGCGATCCACTTACCGTCAACATATGGACGGCCGTTCCGGCCGCCGCCACACAGTCCAAAGGAGCCGTTGCATCATGATTATGTCAGGAATACCGGAAAGCAGGGAGGTTTCTGGCGGATTGTTGGGCGCGCGTGCGCGTAATCGCGTGAATGTGTCTATTGAATTTTTCCCACCGACCTCCGATGCGCTCGCGGAGAAGCATTGGCAGGCGCTGATGCGTCTTGCTCCGCTGAACCCGATGTTCGTTTCGGTAACTTATGGGGCCGGGGGATCAACGCGGGAGCGGACCCACGCATTGGTTAGCCGCATTCGTCAGGAAACAACGCTGGAGCCGGCTGCGCATCTCACCTGCGTCGGTGCGGAGCAGGGCGAGATTGAAGAGATTGCCGAACGCTACTGGCAGAGCGGCATCCGTCATCTTGTCGCCTTGCGTGGTGATCCACCGGAAGGCTTTGACAGCTTTGCGCCGCATCCGGGCGGGTTTTCGGGGTCGGTCGAACTGATCGAGTTTTTGAAGAAAAAGCATGATTTTGAGATATCTGTCGGCTGCTATCCGGAAATTCATCCCGATGCCAAATCCAGCCTCGCCGATATCGATTATTTAAAACGCAAGATGGATGCGGGCGCGACGAGAGCGATCACGCAGTTCTTCTTTGATCCGGAGGTGTATCTTCGCTTTATCGACAGGGCGCGGGCCCATGGCATTACCATTCCCATTGTGCCGGGCATCCTGCCAGTCACCAGTTACTCCAAAATTCGTCAGTTCAGCAAGCAATGCGGGACGCAGGTGCCAGCGTGGCTGACCCATCTGTTCGAGGATCTGGACGAAGATCCGGCGACGCGTAATCTGGTTGCCGCGATGGTTGCTTCCGAGCAGTGTCTTCAGCTACAGCGCGCGGGAGTCACGGATTTTCATTTCTATACGCTGAATCGTGCGGATCTGGTCTATTCTGTTTGTCATACCCTTGGGCTGCGGCCTGAGATAAATACTGTAACCACATAAATCATTTAACTTTTTTGTAAAAGGTCGCCCCATGCAGAAGTCACCGGCATTTGCTGAACTCGAGGCTATTCTGGACAAAAGGATCATGGTTCTCGACGGCGCCATGGGCACCATGATTCAGGGATTTAAGCTGACGGAGGAAGATTACCGGGGCACGGCCTACGCCAATGTCAGCAATGACCTGAAGGGCAATAACGACCTCTTGACCCTCACCAAGCCGGATGTGATCGAGAAGATCCATGATGACTTCCTAGCGGCGGGCTCGGATATTCTGGAGACCAACACCTTTAACTCCACCTCCATCGCGCAGGCCGACTACAAGTTGGAACGCGCGGTCTATGAATTAAATAAACAAGGCGCGGCGATCGCCCGCAAGGCCGCTGATCGCTGGACGGAGAGGACACCGGACAAGCCCCGCTTTGTGGCCGGGGTACTGGGGCCAACCAACCGTACAGCATCCATCTCACCGGATGTGAATGATCCGGGCTATCGCAATGTTTCCTTTGATGAATTGGTCGAGGCCTATGATGAGGCCCTGCGCGGTCTGATTGATGGCGGCGCGCAGATCATCCTGATCGAGACGGTGTTTGACAGTCTTAATTGCAAGGCCGCCATCTATGCCGTCCTCAGTTATTTCGAGGAAACGGGCATACGCCATCCTGTGATGATCTCCGGCACCATTACCGATGCCTCGGGCCGGACGCTTTCCGGCCAGACAGCGGAGGCATTCTGGGCCTCCATGGCGCATGTGAAGCCGATCAGCATCGGCTTCAATTGTGCATTGGGCGCCAAGGACTTGCGGCCACATGTTCAGTCAGTTTCCAATGTTGCAACGACGCGGGTCAGTGTGCATCCGAACGCGGGCCTTCCTAATGAACTTGGGGAGTATGACGACACGCCGGAATATATGGCGGAACAACTCGGCGAGTTCGCGAAAAGCGGCCTTGTCAATATCGTTGGCGGTTGCTGCGGCACCCGCCCTGAGCATATTAAGGCGATTGCCGAGGCAGTGGCCGGTGTCGCCCCGCGCAAAATCCCGGAACTCGAACCTGTTTGCCGCTTGAGCGGATTGGAGCCACTCTATCTTGATGATGTGGCGGGCTTCATTAATGTGGGAGAGCGAACGAATGTTGCCGGTTCCGCCAAGTTCAAGAAGCTGGTGATGGACGGGGATTACGACACCGCCCTCGATATCGCGCGAGAGCAGGTTATTAACGGTGCGCAGATCGTCGATGTGAATATGGATGATGCCATGCTGGATGCGAAATCCGCCATGACCACATTCCTCAACCTCATCGCGTCCGAACCGGATATCAGCCGGGTGCCGATCATGATCGACAGTTCCAAATGGGAGGTGTTGCAGGCCGGGCTTAAAACTGTGCAGGGCAAGGGCGTTGTCAACTCTATTAGCCTCAAGGAAGGCGAGGAGGAATTCATCGCCCACGCCCGCGAAATTCGCCGCTATGGTGCCGCCGCTGTAGTTATGGCCTTCGACGAGGACGGGCAGGCCGACAGCAAGGAACGAATGATCGAGATTTGCACGCGGTCCTATAAGATTTTAACGGAAGTTGTTGATTTTTCTCCCGAAGATATCATTTTTGATCCGAATATCTTTCCCATCGCAACCGGCATTGAGGAGCATCGCAACTTCTCCCGCGATTATATCGAGGCAACGCGCGAGCTGAAGGCGACTCTCCCTCATATCCAGATCAGCGGCGGGGTCAGCAACATGTCGTTTTCCCTGCGCGGCAACAATGCGATGCGCGAAGCGATGCATTCGGTTTTTCTCTATCACGCGATCCAGGCGGGGATGGATATGGGCATCGTCAATGCGGGCCAGCTTGCCGTCTATTCCGATATCCCGGAGAATATCCGCGAGCGGATCGAAGATGTGGTCTTCAATAAGCGCGATGACGGGACGGAGCGGCTGCTGGAAGTGGCAGAGGAAGCCATCGGTCAAAAGCGTAGCAATGTTATCGACCTTTCCTGGCGTGAAGGCACCGTCGGTGAACGGCTGACCCATGCGCTTGTGAAGGGCATCTCAGATTATATCATCGAGGATACGGAAGAAGCGCGTCAGCAGTTCCCGCGGCCCATTCAGGTGATTGAGGGCCCGCTGATGGACGGTATGAATGTGGTTGGCGATCTTTTCGGTTCGGGCAAGATGTTCCTGCCACAGGTCGTAAAAAGTGCCCGCGTGATGAAACAGGCGGTGGCGCATCTGCTACCCTTTATTGAGGCGGAAAAAGACAAGAGCGGCGAAGCGCAGACCAAGGGCAAGATCCTGATGGCGACAGTCAAGGGCGATGTCCATGACATCGGCAAGAATATCGTCGGTGGCGTCCTGCAACGCAATATTTTTGAGGAGATCGATCTCGGCTTAATGGTACCTTATCCGAAACTCCTGGAATCCGCGATCCGCGAAAAAGTCGATATTATCGGTCTTTCGGGCCTGATCACGCCCTCACTTGAGGAAATGGCAACTGTGGCGGCGGAAATGCAGCGCCAGGACTTTAACCTGCCACTGCTAATTGGCGGGGCGACCACATCGAAGGTGCATACGGCTCTTAAAATCGCGCCGCAATATGATGGCACAACGATTTATGTGACCGATGCTTCCCGCGCCGTTGGGATTGCGACGAAACTGACCAGCAACGAAAATAACAAAGAGTTAGTTGATAGTATTAAAGTAGAATATGAGCAGGTTCGGGAAAATTATCTGAAAAAATCCCGCCCTGATCAGCAGTTCACGCTGGAGGAAGCGCGCGTCAACGCCGTTCCGATCGACTGGACGGATTATCAGCCGCCGGTTCCGCCTTTTCCAGGCCTGAATGAATTCCAGAACATCAATTTGGCCAGCCTTCGGGATTATATCGACTGGTCACCTATCTTCCGGACTTGGGAGCTTGCGGGGCATTTCCCGAAAATCCTCGATGATGAAGTGGTGGGGGAAACGGCGACGGAGCTTTATAATGACGCTCAGGCCATGCTCGACAAGATCATTGACGAGAAATGGCTGCAGGCGAAGGCGGTTGTCGGGCTGTTCCCGGCGGCGCGTGACGGTGATGACGTGATCGTCTATACGGACGAAAGTCGAACTGAGGAGAAGCATCGTTTTCACTTCCTACGTCAGCAGATGATGCGTAAAAATGGCCGCGCCAACCATAGTCTTGCTGACTATATCGCGCCGGTGGAGAGCGGCGTGAAAGATTATATCGGTTCCTTTGCTGTAACGGCGGGCCTTGGAATTGAGACTAAGCTTGAGGAATTCAAACGAACCCATGATGATTACAGCAGTATTATGTTGAAAGCTTTGGCGGATCGGCTGGCGGAGGCACTTGCGGAATATATCCATAAACAGACGCGTACGGAGCTTTGGGCTTACGATCGAGACGAGAAGCTCAGCAATGAGGAGCTTATCCGCGAGGGTTATCAGGGCATCCGTCCGGCACCGGGCTATCCGGCCTGCCCGGAACATTCAGAAAAGCGCGGGCTGTTTGACCTGCTGGAGGCGGAAAAGCGGATCGGTATCGAATTGACCGAGAGTTTTGCCATGATGCCGGCCTCGTCGGTCTCGGGGCTCTATTTCTCCCACCCGGAAGCGCGCTACTTCGGTATTGGCAATATCGGCCGCGATCAGGTGGAAGATTATGCCAAGCGAAAAAATATTTCGCCCGACGCGGCGGAGCGGCTACTTGCCTCCAATCTCGCTTATGAACGGGTTCGCCGTGCGAGTTAATGCGCGCCGCTCAATGACGCAAAATTGATTTTCAGCGAATAGGCGTTCCCGCCATAATGCGGTTTGTGCTTGTTGGAGGAAATTCATGTTTCGACGTTTTGCCCTTGTTCTCATTATCCTGCTCTTTATCGGGGCCGGGAAAGCCTTTGCCTTTGAGGATATCAACAAGAGCTTTATCGGCGGGCTTGCCGTCGATGGGTATGACAGCACAGCCTATTTCACGAAAGCCACGCCTGAGGAAGGGGATGGCGATTACAGCGTTGAGTATAAGGGCGCGACCTGGCGTTTTATCGATACCAAAAGTCGCGATCTCTTTGCCGCCAATCCAGAGGCCTACGCCCCGCAATATGGCGGCTATTGCTCCAACCAGATGAGCCTTGGAAATCTTTCCGATATCGATCCCGGCGTCTGGCTGATCTTTGACGGCAAACTCTATCTTTTTGGCCATGACGCGGGCCGTATTCGCTGGGAGAAAACGGGCATTGCCGAACGGATCAAGGACGCGGACCTGAACTGGCAGAAATTCCTCGCCGGAAAATAGCGTGAAATAATAGAAATATTTATCGTTTTAACTATCATGTACGTTCTGAATTTCAAGAATGTGGATGGTGGTTATTATGGATGTTTCACGGAGAGGTTTTCTGACCGCGACGGCAGGCGTTGCGGCGAGCGCGGTTGTTACACAGATACCGCAAGCCAAAGCCGCATCGCGCAAAATCTTAAGAGCCCGATCTCGCCAAATTGAGGTTGCTGGGAAGGCGGCCACCCGTTATGGCCTTGAACAGGATTCAGGGGTGTTCGGTCTCACTCTTGATGAGGGAGACCAGTTTGATATCCAGCTGGTTAATGAATTGTCTGTCGATACCTCAATCCATTGGCATGGCATGGAAGAGCCCTGGCAGCAGGATGGCGTGCCATATCTTTCCGCCCTGCCGATAACTTCGGGCGGGCGAGCCGATTACAGCTTTCCAGCCCTACCGACGGGAACCCGCTGGATGCATTCACATTTCGGCCTGCAGGAGCAAAACCTGCTGGCGGCGCCCCTTATCATTCGCGACAAGGTCGCGCAGGCTGAAGATGCACAGGAAGTGGTGATGTTCCTTGAGGATTTTTCATGGACATCGCCAGAGGAAATCTTCGCAAACTTGCGCAAACCTAAACCAGAAATGAGTATGTCGAAGGAGAGTGACAAGAAAGTAGGCCCCGACCTTAATGATGTCGAGTTTGATGCCTTCCTCGCAAATGACCGGACGCTTGACGATCCGGACGTGGTGGCGGTGGAGAAGGGCGGTAAAATCCGCGTGCGTATCATCAATGCGTCGGCATCCAGCAATTATACCCTTGATTTTGGTTCTTTGGAGGGCGAGTTGATCGCTGTCGACGGCAATCCGGTCATTCCCTTTAAAGCCTCTACTTTCCCTCTTGCCATTGCGCAGCGCGCAGACATCATGATCACCATGCCGTCCGATGGGGCAGCTGTCCCGGTGCTGGCTCATTGCGAGGGCAGGAAAATGCGATCCGGCATCATTCTTCGGCCGAAAGGGGCAAAGGCTGCCAAAATATCAACAGTGACAGAAACAGAAGGGCCGCGTGTGGCTCTTGAGCAAGAGGAAAAGCTTCGTGCGGCGCGTCCCCTTACCGGCAGAAAAAAGGTGAGATCCGTTCCCGTGGACCTTACAGGCTCAATGTCGAGCTATATTTGGAACATGGGTGTCGAGGGATTGAGCGGCCTTCCCGTTGTAATCCGCAAAGGCAAACGTGTGGAACTCGTTATGGTCAACAAGACGCCAATGTCGCATCCCATGCATCTGCATGGTCATAGTTTTCAGGTGGTCGGGATTAACGGGCAGCGCCTGCAAGGAGCAATGCGCGATACTGTTTTGGTTCCGCCGAAAACGACCGTCACTGTCGCTTTGGATACGCGAAATCCAGGTCTTTGGGCTTTCCATTGTCATAACCTCTATCATCTTGCCGCCGGGATGTTTTCGACGATGGCTTATCGGGAAATTCCACGCAGCAGTAGCTAGGACCGTGGTTTATTTCCCATAGCCACCGCCGGTTGGGGTCTGGATAACGAAGATGTCGCCCGCGGCCATATCCGTCTTGTCGCGTCCTTCCAGATGGTCGATTTCGCCGTTTTCCCGGATCACCCATTGGTTGCCGACTTCGCCATCCTCCCCACCATTAAGGCCGAAGGGCGGCACGAAGCGATGGCTGGAGAGTAGGGCCGCCGTCATTGGCTCGTGGAAACGGATTTTTCTTAGCGTTCCGTCGCCGCCCTTATGCTTACCCTTGCCGCCAGAATTTTCGCGGATCTCGAAACTCTCCAGCGTCACCGGGAAACGCCATTCAAGGACGTAATATTGATATGTTTCATTGCCGAAAGTGAAGTTGTTCATCGTGCCTTGCGCCGCTGCCATGACACCGAGCGCGCCGAACAGGCAGTCGGTGATACATTGCGATGTTTCGACGTTGCCTGCGACCACGGCCGCCGGATATTCCGGCGAGAGCATGGAGCGTTCGGGGACAATAATCTCCAGCGGCTTGAGGCAGCCTGCATTCAAGGGGATATCGCTCTCCACGAGACAACGGAACACGTAAAGCACCGCCGCCGTGGTGACCGCCCTTGGCGCGTTATAGTTGGTCGGATGCTCCCCGCTAGTGCCGGTGAAATCGATTCGGGCCGTACGGTCCTGCTTGTTGATCGAGATTTTTACCTTGATTTCAAAGCCGTCATCCATGGGATAGGTGAAGTCTCCATCCCTCAGGACATCGAGCACCCGGCGGACAGATTCTTCGGCGTTGTCCTGCACATGGCCCATATAGGCATGGACCACCTCAAGGGAGAAATGATCGACCATCTTGCGCAGTTCCTGAATACCCTTTTCGCAGGCGGCGATCTGCGCCTTCAGGTCGGCCATATTCTGGTCCGTATTGCGGGACGGGTAGGGGCCGGATTTCAGGATCTCGGTAATCTCGTCCTCAAGCAGCCGACCACCATCGACGAGTAATACGTTATCGAGAATGACGCCTTCTTCCTCCACCGTTCGGCTGTCGGGCGGCATAGAGCCAGGCGTCGTGCCGCCGATATCCGCGTGATGGCCACGGCTCGCGACGTAAAAGAGGACGTCATTCCCCTCAAGATCGAAGACCGGTGTGATCACGGTGACGTCGGGCAGATGTGTGCCGCCGTTATATGGGGCGTTGAGAACGAAAACATCGCCTGCTTTCATCGTCGCTTTATGTTTGCTAATGACTGCCTTGATGCTCTCGGACATGGAACCTAGATGCACCGGCATATGCGGCGCGTTGGCGATCAGGTCGCCGTTCAAGTCAAAGACTGCGCAGGAGAAATCGAGCCGTTCCTTGATATTCACTGAATAGGCGGTTTTTTCGAGGACCGTGCCCATTAGCTCGGCGACATTCATGAAGAGATTGTTGAAATTCTCCAGCATCACCGGATCTACCTCCGTCCCGATGGCAAGCTCTCGCTTGAGTTCCTCCACGCGTGTAAGGACGAGATAGCCGCGGTCCGTCATTTCCGCCTGCCAGCCCGGTTCAATTACGTTTGTGCCGGTTTTCTCGACGATGACGGCCGGGCCGTCGATCTTTGCGCCGGAGGGCAGGGCATCGCGATCATAGAAGGGGCATTCCTGCCAACTCTCCCCGATAAAAATGGCCTCATGGGCGAGGGAGGAGACGTCTGTGTTACTGCTAATCCGGATCGGATCTTCGATCTTGTCGCCGGTGCCGATAACCTCGACGGCGGCGGCCTCGACGATCATCGCTTTTTCCGGTGTTGTGAAGCCAACGCGCTGTCGGTGCGCGGCCTCGAACGCCTTGATCACGTCGTCGAGCGGGCCGTCATCGACCACCATCGAGGTATCGGATCCTTGATATTTGATATGCAGCTTATGCTGGACTTCGATGCGGGTTTCCTCCACCCCTTGCGCGCGCATTTCCGACAGCCCTTCAGTGGCGAGTTCTTCGAGGGTTGCGGCGATATCGGCAAGGGCGGCCTCCGCCAGCATTACCTCCATAGCCTTTTCCTTCAGCACCCGAAGATCGGCGAGGCCCATGCCGAAGGCGGAGAGAACGCCAGCGTAGGGGTGCAGCAGAATCTTTTTCATGCCCAGACTATCAGCGACCAGGCAGGCATGCTGTCCGCCCGCGCCGCCGAAAGAGGTAAGGACATATTCGGAGACATCATAACCACGCTGGACAGAGATTTTCTTGATGGCATTGGCCATATTCTCGACTGCGATAAAGAGAAAGCCACGCGCAACCTCCTCCGGGCTACGGTTATCGCCGGTCGCGGCATTGATTCTGTCCGCCAGTTCTGCAAATTTTTCACGCACTGTTTCCACATCCAACGTTTCATTGGCGTTGGGGCCGAAGCCCTTGGGAAAGAGCTCCGGCGCAAGCTTGCCCAGCATGACGTTACAATCTGTGACCGTCAGCGGGCCGCCCTTGCGGTAACAGGCAGGGCCGGGATTGGCTCCGGCACTATCCGGGCCAACCTTATATCTTGCCCCATCGAAATGCAGGATCGATCCACCGCCTGCTGCGACGGTGTGGATCAGCATCATTGGCGCGCGCATGCGAACGCCTGCGACCTCGGTCTCGAAGGTGCGCTCATACTCGCCGCCGTAATGGGACACATCCGTGGAAGTGCCACCCATATCGAAGCCGATGACTTTCTCGAACCCGGCCATGGCGCTGGTCTGGACCATGCCGACCACGCCGCCCGCCGGACCGGAGAGAATGGCGTCCTTTCCTTGAAAGAAATGTGCGTCCGTCAAGCCGCCGTTTGATTGCATGAACATCAGCCGGGTATCCCCAAGCTCGGACGCGACCCGATCCACATACCGGCGCAGGATGGGGGAGAGATAGGCGTCTACAACCGTTGTGTCACCTCGACTGACCAGTTTCTTCAGTGGGCGTGTTTCTTGGCTGGTTGAGATGTGCGTGTATCCGATTTCCCTTGCGATCTCTGCCACGGCCTTTTCATGGTCGGGATAGCGATAGCCATGCATGAAGACAATGGCGCAGGCGCGCAGCCCCGCATCATAGGCTGTTTGCAGCTTTGTGCGCGCCTCCTCGATCTCGAGCGGGCGGGTCACCTCGCCAGTAGCGCCGACGCGTTCTTTCACCTCGATCACGCTGCTGTATAGCATTTCCGGGAGCTCGATATTAAGTGCAAAGAGTTTGGGGCGCGTCTGGTAGCCGATCCGGAGAGCAGCGTGAAACCCTTCCGTCGTGACCAGCAACAGCGGCTCGCCCTTGCGCTCCAGCAGTGCATTAGTGGCGACGGTGGTGCCCATCTTAACCGCATCGATCTGTAACGCGGGAATTTCATCGGCTTTGTTGAGGCCGAGCAGATCACGGATGCCCTGTAGCGCCGCATCCTCATATTGCTCGGGGTTTTCGCTCAGCAGCTTGTGGGTGACGATGCCACCATCGGGTCGGCGCGCAACAAGGTCGGTAAAGGTACCGCCGCGATCGACCCAGATTTGCCATTCCTTCGCCGCCTTATCCATTTTTTTTGTCATGCTTTCTCTCTGCTGAAGCCATAAGGGCGCCTGACCGTGCCGCCGATACCTTGAAATCATTATCATCAGCTAAGGTCGCAGGTAAAGCCGTATCGCCGAATGTTTTTGCTGCTTTCACGAAACGCATCCGTCGCGCGTTTGTGAAGCATGAAGATAACAGGAAAGTGGCTCAAGATGACGGTAGATGAAACTCGCGAAAATTATGTTCCCCTGTCCCGATCTCCCATCTGGGATCTGATGCGCAGCTATTATAGTACGCTGGGCATGGCGGCCTGGGGGCCGGGTCGGGTGCCCAATTATGTGACGACAAATCCGTTTATCGGGCGTGCCTATGCCAATGTCATTCGCGGCTTTCTCGATGATTTCGGGCAGGGTGGTAGAGGTCGTGCCCGTCAGGAGCCGCATTACATCCTGGAACTTGGCGCCGGATCGGGCCGTTTTGCCTATGGCTTCCTGAAGCATTTCTTTACGCCGGAAGAACTGGTCGTCGCGAAAAAACGGAATGTTGTCTATGTGATGACAGAGGTCAGTGAGGCGGCTATTGAATTCTGGCGAGGGCATCCGCAATTGAAACCTTTTATCGATCAGGGAGTTCTGGATTTTGCCTATTTTGATGTGCTGAAAGATGATCCGATCCACCTGCTGATATCGGGAAGGAAGATTACACCGGGGTCGTTGTCAAACCCGCTCTCGGTGATTGCAAATTACGTGATCGACAGTCTGCCACATGATTTTTACGTTGCCCGGGAGAAAGAGCTTTTTGAGCGACGGGTTTGCCATCGGATTGAAACGAGCAGTGATGAAATCGAGGATATCGTCCGTCATACGGAGTTTGATTATCATGAACAGTCGGCGGCAGCAGATATTTATGAGAATGAGGACTGGAACCGCATTCTTGAAAAATATCGGAAAATGAAGGGAGAGTTGAATTTCTCTCTTCCTGTAGGTGGCTTTCGGATGATTGACCGGCTAGCGGCGCTGACAACGGGGCCGATGTTTCTACTCTCCGGAGATTTTGGCGTATCGGCGCTCTCCGATCTTTCAGATTTGCCGCCGCGCCGGGTGGCGCAGAACGGGACTTTCAGCTTGCATGTGAATTATCACGCGGTTGGAGACTATGTGAAGATGAAAAAGGGGCGGCTCCTCACGCCGGGCCATGCAAAATCATCTCTGGAAATAGCCGGAATACTGATAAATCAGGGGCGGCGGAAGGTGCGTCATTTAGTGCATCAGTTCAATACTCATATTCGGGACACCGGGCCGGATGAGTTTTTCATGTTAAAAAAAATTGCAGAGAAAAATTTTGCGGATCACAACCTGCCGCAAATTCTCGCTTTGCTGCGCTTAAGTTATGGCGATATCAAAATTTTCCGGGGTTGCGCTGAATCCCTTCGAAAGGCTCTGCCTATGGCCAGCGATCACATGAAAAAGTCTGTTGTTGAGGCCCTAAAGAGGGTCGACGAGGTGCATTTCAGGTGCGATTTAACCCTCGACCCTGCAATCGCGATCATCCGCTTGATGTTGATTGCGGGCGCCTCAGAAGAAGCGCTGGAAATTGCGGAACGCAACCGGATGTTTCTTGAGGTAACATCGGAGGGGACGTTTCTGGTTGCGGATTTGCTCTATCGGACCGGTAGGTCAGATGAGGCACTCACTCTCCTGAAAAGCCTGTTGCTGCGGGAGCCTGGCCATCGCGAGGCGCAACTCCTGTTTGGCCGCATCGCCGACGCGGCAGAGGTCCGCAACATGGCATAGTCTTTCCGTAGATTTTACCTTGCGTACGAAAGGGTAAGAAAATTTAAACTCTATGGCGTTAATGATATGCTACTCCTAGCATATTATTTTAAACGACATTGAGATAGGACCTATGGCGCATAAAGGCATTATTCTTGCGGGCGGAACAGGTAGCCGGGTGCATCCTTTGACATTGGGTGGCAGCAAGCAGCTGATGCCGATCTACGACAAGCCGATGATCTACTATCCGCTGGCAACCCTGATGCTGGCGGATATCCGCGATATCCTTATTATCACCACACCGGAGGAGCAGGACGTGTTCATACGCGTGCTGGGAGATGGTACTCGGTGGGGCCTGAATATTTCCTACGCTGCGCAGCCATCACCAGACGGGTTGGCACAGGCCTTTATTATCGGTGCCGATCATATAGGGGACGATCATTCCGCGCTCATCCTTGGGGATAATATTTTCTACGCTAACCGTTTCAGTCTGCTGTTGCAGAATGCGAAGGCACGGGAGGTCGGCGCGACAATCTTCGGCTATCATGTCTCGGACCCGACGGCTTATGGCGTTGCTGAATTTGATGAGACAGGCAAAGTCATAGGGGTGGAGGAAAAACCCAAGGATCCAAAATCAAACTTCGCTATTACCGGGCTTTATTTTTATGATAATCAGGTGGTTGATTTTGCCAAACATCTGAAACCAAGCGCCCGCGGCGAGCTGGAAATCACTGATCTCAACCGCCTCTATCTCGATCAGGGGGAACTCAGCATGGAATTGTTGGGGCGCGGCAGCGCCTGGCTCGATACCGGCACTCATGATAACCTGCTGGAAGCCTCCCATTTCGTGCAGACAATCGAAAAGCGGCAGGGCCTTAAAATCGCCTGCCCCGAGGAGATTGCCTATCAGAAGAAATTCATCACCGCAGACGAATTGGTGGCCCTTGCCGAGCCACTCCGGAAGAGCGGATATGGCGAGTATCTTCTCGACCTGTTGAAATAACGCCTAGATAAAGCCGCGCATCTCAAGCGTTGCGATGATCTGATCGGCGGCGTCTTCCGAACTGGTCCGGCCGCCATCGATGACAATCTCCGCATTTTCGGGACGTTCATAATCGGATGAAATCCCGGTGAAATTCTTGATTTCTCCGGCTCGCGCCTTTTTATAAAGGCCTTTGATATCACGCGCTTCGCAAATCTCGAGCGGGGTATCGACAAAAACTTCCAGAAATTCTCCTTCCTCCAGCAAGCCGCGGGCCATCTGCCGCTCGCTTCGGAAGGGGGAGATGAAGGAGACGAGCGTGATCAGTCCCGCATCGACCATCAGCTTCGATGTCTCGCCGACGCGGCGGATGTTCTCCACCCGGTCCGCATCGGTGAACCCGAGGTCCTTGTTGAGGCCGTGGCGCACGTTATCGCCATCCAGCAGATAAGTATGCTTGTTCAGGGCATGGAGCTTTTTCTCCACCAGGTTGGCGATGGTTGACTTGCCGGAGCCCGAAAGACCTGTAAACCATAGGACAGAGGCTTTTTGACCCTTCTGTTCGGCGCGGGCCTCTTTATGGATATCCACCGATTGCCAATGTATATTTTCCGCCCGGCGGAGCGCAAATTCGATCATCCCGGCGGCTTCTGTCGCGTTGGTGAAGCGGTCAATCAGGATTAAGGATCCTGGCCCTGGATTCTCTGCGTAGGGAGCGATGGAAATGGCTTTATCCAGTGATAGATTGCAGACGCCGATCTCGTTGAGTTCCAGCTTTTTGGATGCCATCTGCTCCATTGTGTTGACATTGACCGTGTATTTGAGATTGCTGATCCGCGCCGCGGTCGTGCCGGTACCGAGCTTCAGGAGATAGGTCCGGCTTGGCAGCATCGGGTTACTGCTCATCCAGTCGATCTTTGCCTCGAACTGGTCGGCAGTCGCCGGGCGGTCTTGAGTCGCACAGAGAATATCGCCGCGACTGATGTCGATCTCGTCTTCAAGGGTAAGGGTGACAGCTTGGCCTTTGAATGCCTCTTCAAGATCACCATCGAAGGTGACGATACGCGCAACCTTACTACTCTGGCCCGAGGCGGGCTCGACGATGGCATCGCCAACGCGGATAGTCCCGCTCGCAATGGTGCCGGAAAAGCCCCGGAAATCAAGATTCGGCCTGTTGACCCATTGCACGGGCATCCGGAAGGGGCGCGATAAATCCTCTGTACCGATCTCGACGCTTTCCAGATGTTCGAGGACGCTGGGGCCCTTATACCAAGGCATTGCCTCGCTCGCGCCGATCATGTTATCGCCCTTCAACGCCGAAACGGGGATTGCGGTGATTTCTTCGAAATTGAGCTGCTCCGCGAATTTGAGGTAGTCGCTGCGGATTTTCTCGAATACTTCTTCACTATAGTCCACCAGATCCATCTTGTTGACGGCCAGCACCACTTTTTTGATGCCAAGCAAAGAAACAAGATAGCTGTGTCGCATGGTCTGGATCAGCACGCCCTTTCGCGCGTCGATCAGGATGACGGCAAGATCAGCGGTTGACGCGCCGGTCACCATATTGCGGGTATATTGCTCATGACCCGGGGTGTCGGCGACAATGAACTTGCGTTTGTCACAGAAGACGGCCGATAAAGGTGCTCTTGCCGTCATCGACGCTACCGCAGGTGATAAAGCGAAGGAGGTTTTTCTGCTCCTGCGTTTTGAGATAGGCGTCGATTTCTGCCGTGACCGTGTCGGTTCTCTGATCCATCAGAAGTATCCTTCTTGCTTCTTCTTCTCCATCGATCCGGCCTGATCCTTGTCGATTAGTCGGCCCTGTCGCTCCGATGTGCGGGCGACGAGCATTTCCTGAATGATCTCTGGCAGGGTGGAGGCGGTCGATTCAATCGCGCCGGTGAGCGGATAACAGCCGAGGGTGCGAAAGCGAACCGATTTCATCATCGGTGTTTCACCGTCTTCCAATGGCATACGCTCATCATCGACCATGATCAGCATTCCTTCGCGCTCCACAACCGGCCGTTCAGCCGCGAAATAGAGCGGCACGATGGGGATATCTTCCATATAAATATATTGCCAGATATCGAGCTCCGTCCAGTTGGAGAGGGGGAAAGCACGGATGCTTTCTCCTTTACGCACCCGTCCGTTATAAAGGTTCCAAAGCTCTGGCCGCTGGTTTTTCGGATCCCAGCGATGAGCCTCGTTGCGAAAAGAGAAAACCCGCTCTTTCGCGCGGCTTGCTTCCTCATCCCGGCGTGCCCCGCCAAAGGCCGCGTCAAACTTATATTGATCAAGCGCCTGTTTCAGCGCTTCCGTCTTCATAACGTCCGTATGAAGGGCCGATCCATGGGTAAAGGGGCCGATCCCCTGCTTGACCCCTTCGGGATTGATATGCACCAGCAGTTCAAGTCCATAATCCTTCACGATGGTATCGCGGAAATGGATCATCTCGCGGAATTTCCAAGTCGTGTCCACATGCAGAAGCGGAAAGGGGACGGGTGAAGGATAAAAGGCCTTCCGCGCAAGATGAAGCAACACAGCTGAATCCTTACCGATGGAATACAGCATGACAGGTTTCTCGAATTCCGCGACGACCTCCCGGAAAATATGAATGCTTTCTGCTTCCAACTGGCGTAGATGGGTCAAACGCGATGTGCTCATAATGTCTGTCTCAGTTTCCTGTCTCGGGCGGCGATGCGCCGCCTTGCGCACGGGCTTACATAATATCGAGAGTTGCTACAAGAAGAAACAACCCATTTTTACGGTAAAAATATGTGAAATAATATATTTCTCATAAAAATACCGTGTAAATGCGAACATAGGAACTCTTATACGCTGTTGCAATAGGGGAAAATACGGCCGCCGCTTTGTCACTAAGATTGACGGAGTAGAAAATACGCAAAGGAAATCAATTGAATGCGGCGCCTTTGCGCTTTATTGTCGGGAACGTAATTGACTGATGAAAGTTCCGTATGGAGATCGATAAGAATTTCAGCTATACCGAGGCCTTGGTTGCCTGCCCGGAATGCGATCTCATTCATTCGGTCCCGAAGATCAGGGAGGGAGAGCAGGGCCGCTGTATCCGCTGCGGCGCGTTACTTTTCGTCCGCCATAAAAATAGCCTCAACCGGTCGCTGGCCTTTGCGCTGACGGGGCTGATGTTCTTCATCCTTGCGAACATGTTTCCGCTGCTCACCTTCGAGATGGAGGGACAGGCGGAGTCGAACCGGCTGATCGATGGCGCCATCGCTTTCTGGAATGCCGGTTATTGGGAACTTGGTATTGTTGTTTTTATTTCCAGTGTAGTTGCGCCGCTCTCGGTCTTGCTCGTGCTGATCACGTTGCTGCTGCCGATGCAGTTTGGCCGGTCTCCCTTTAGCCCGCAATTCCAGATCCGACTGCTGACGCATTTGAAGCCCTGGGCAATGTCAGAGATATTTATTCTTGGTATCTTTGTCGCTTTCGTGAAATTGCAGGATTTTGCCGATGTCAGCGTCGGTCTGTCGCTTTTTGCCTTCGTCCTGATGGTGGCGGCGACTGTCATGGCCTATCTCACACTTGATGAAGGCGCACTTTGGTCCCGACTGAAGGAGATCCGGGCATGACTGCACCGGTAACCGCAAAATCGATCGGTGCCGTTTCTTGCCATGTGTGCGGCCTTTTGGTCTCGAACCGATATATTGCCGAACATATGGCTGATTGTCCGCGCTGCGACGCGGCACTGCACAGTCGCAAGGTCAACAGCTTGAATCGCACTTGGGCTTTGCTGATTGCAGCGGCGATCCTCTATATCCCGGCGAATGTTTATCCGGTGCTTACCCTGATATCCTTTGGCCGGTCGACGACGAATACGATCATGGGCGGGGTAATCGAACTTGCGCAGTCCGGACAGATGGTGATCGCCGTGATCGTCTTTGTTGCCAGCGTTTTTGTGCCGATCTTCAAAATTGCCGCTTTACTTTTTCTGGTGATTTCGGTGCAATCGCGGCTAAAAGTGCAACAACGCAAGCGGGCGCTTCTCTATCGCTTTACCGAGTTTATCGGTCGGTGGTCGATGATTGACATCTTCATGATTTCAATCCTGATAGGGCTGGTGAAGCTGCAGGCGCTGGCGACGGTAACGGCGGGGCCCGGCGCGATTGCTTTTGCCGCCGTGGTGATTATTACGATGTTCGCGGCCATGTCCTTTGATCCGCGTTTGATTTGGGATGATGAGGGGAACGACAATGACGGATGATAGCGGGCAGAAACTGCCGGATGCAAAAGTGCGCCGTGGCTATGCGAGCTTGATGAGCATTTGGATTGTTCCGGCGATAGCCCTTGCCGTGGCTGCCTATCTGATTTTTCAGGCACTGGCGGAGCGCGGCTCGGAAATCTCCATCATATTTGACAATGCGGAAGGCATGGTGCCGGGCAAGACGCAGCTGAAATACAAGGATGTGAACATCGGGACGCTGAGCCGGATCGATATTCTCGACGATGACGAGGGCGTATCAATGGTCATCGATGTCAACAGAAGTGCGGATAAATACTTGACGGACACAGCCCGGTTTTGGATTGTCGCGCCAGCTATTGGGTTTCAGGGCATTACCGGACTTCAAACCCTTCTCTCCGGTTCTTTCATAGAGATTGACCCTGGCAAGGGTGGAAAGCGGGAAACCAAGTTCACGGGCCTTAAAACGCCGCCTGTCATTACCTCAAACGACAAGGGGACAGAGTATCTTCTTTCTACGGAGAAGCTGAGCAATATCAATCGCGGTACGCCGATCATCTATAAAGGACTACAGGTGGGCAGCGTGCTCGGCTATCGCCTGGCGAAGGACAAGAAGGCCATTGATGTCTATGCATTCGTACAGGCGCCCTATGATGATCTGGTGCTGGAGGGGACGAATTTCTGGAATGCGGGTGGGATCAATGTCTCTGTTTCCACGTCTGGTATTGAGCTTGGCGCGAACTCATTGCAGGCCCTTGTTGCAGGAGCGATTGAGTTTGCCACACCCGAAATCTACCAGAGCACCTTCAAGGCGGAATCCCGTTATCAGTTCAAGCTTTATGACAATCAACAAGCGAAGGACGATGCCCGATTTACGGAGAAGGTCGTCTATGTGCTCTATTTTGATGGCTCCGTCAGTGGCCTCACCGTTGGCGCGAATGTCGAGTTCAAGGGTATCAAGGTCGGTAGTGTCCGCGATATCAGCCTGGAAATCGATGAAGCAAACCAGAAATATTACATTCCAGTGCTGATCGATATTGAGCCGCAGCGAATTAAGCTCACTGATGATGGTAAGAAAATTCGATCGGTTCTGGAAACGCGGGAATTGCGCCAGAAAATCATCAAAGACTTGATTCAGCGAGGGCTGAAGGCGAAGCTGAAAAACTCGAACTTCCTGACCGGAGCGCTTATCGTTGATCTTGATCTGGTGCCGGATAAGCCCGCAGTTTATGTCTCCTCCAGCGGACGGTATCCTGAAATCCCAACGGTTCCGGCGGATCTGGAGGAAATTACCTCGTCCGTCGCCCAGCTTATGGCGAAGCTTGACAAATTGCCGATCGAACGGCTTGGTAAAAGCCTGACCGGCACGGTGGAAGGGCTGGATAAATTCATCAATTCCGGTGAGTTGCAGAAAACCATCGAGGAATACCGCAAGCTTGCGGTTTCTGTCCGCGTCGTGGCGCAGAATATAGATACCAAGACGCTTCCCAATATCGGTAAGACGATCGACGGCGTGCGGGAGGCCATTGCGAAGATCGATGAGACGCTGGCCTCTGCAGAGACAATGTTCAGTTCCGTCAACGGGCTGATTGCCGATGGCTCTCCGTTCAAATATGATCTGATGAATATGTTGCAGGAACTGGCGGCGGCCAGCCGGGCCGTGCGCAGCCTTGCAGACTTCCTGGAACGGAACCCGAGTTCCCTGATCAGTGGAAAGAGATAAGAAAATGTCCCTATGTCGCCTACGCCCGCTCAGGCGGAACCTCGCTATCCTCCTGCTGATCGCCCTGCCAATTGCGGCTTGCAGCGGCCTGCCGGGATCGGCACCGACTAATTTCTATATCCTGCAAACTTCTGCCCAGTTAGATACACAAGGAACGCCGGTAACGCTGATTGAGGGAACAACGGTCGGTATCGGCCCGGTGCAGATACCGGGTTATGCGGACCGGCCACAGATTGTTACCTTCGGGAGCGGCGCCGAGATTAATGTGTCCGACTTTGACCATTGGGCTGAGCCCTTGAGCGATGCCATCAAGCGGGTGCTGACCAGTAATGTGTCGACCTTGATCGGGGAAGAAAAAGTCTTCTCCTATCCGGCCGATTTTCGCCCTGATAAGCAGTCCTTTCAGGTTGCCGTCAATGTCATCGATATCACCGAGACCGGGGCAGGGGTTGCGCGCCTTTCCGTGCGTTGGCATATCAAGGCACTCTATGACAACAAGGTGCTCGGTCGTTACGCCAAGATTTTTGAGGCACCGGCAACCGTTGGTGACTACAATAGCTATGCTAAGGCTGTTAGCCAGCTGCTCGCGGAATTTTCACAAGATATTGCAACATCCCTTAACGGATTGAAATTATCCTGATGCCAAAACCGAATGTTCTTTTCGTCACTCTCG